>JBIKIA010000569.1:0-3491 GCA_044361885.1 Prosthecobacter sp.
ATGAAGCTGGCCGAGGATGTGATGGCGCTCATCCCGCAGTTTCTGAACAAGCCGAATGTGCTCGGCATCGGCGAGATCGGCCTGAACAAGAACAGCAGGAATGAGCTGCGGATCTTTGAGCAGCATGTGCAACTGGCGCAGGATCATGATCAGCTCGTGCTCATCCACACCCCGCACTTGGAGGACAAGCTGAAGGGCACAAAACTGATCGTGCAGGCGCTGAAAAACTTCCCGAAGATCACGCCGGAGCGGGTGATCATCGACCATGTGGAAGAGCACACGATCGACCATGTGCTGGACCAGGGCTTCTGGGCGGGCATCACTCTCTATCCTGAGAGTAAATGCACGCCGCATCGGGCGATCGACATGCTGGAGCATCGGCGTGCGGAGCATATCTGGATGAACAGCGCCTGTGACTGGGGCGTGAGTGACCCGTTGGCGGTGCCGAAGACGATGCAGGCCATGCGCCAGCGCGGCTGGTCTCCGGAGATGATCCAGCGTGTGGCCTGGGACAACCCCCGCGCCTTCATGGCCCAGGGTGGCAAATTCCAGGGCTAGAAAGGCGACTGTTCCCGCTATTGCATATCTGGCCTCTGACCGATGGTCACGGGCACGACAACGAGTTTCCCCTGACGGAACACGGTGAGCGTAGCCTTTGTGCCTGGAGCGAGCAGACGAATCTGGCTGAGAAGTTCACGAGGATTTCGGAAAGGCTTCTCATTCAAGGCGGTGACGACATCGCCGGGCACCAGTCCGGCGAGCGCGCCGGGTGAGTTGGCATCGAGATCGGTTATGTAGGCCCCGGTGGTGGAGGTGCCTAGGCTGGCGTCGATGGCGACGACTTCGGTGCTAAGCTCGAGGCCGAGATAGCCGGAACTGCCGCCCTTGGACTCGGAGAGGATGGCGTCGATGACGGCCTTTGCGTCGTTGGAGGGAACAGCAAGGCCAATGCCCTGCCAGGCGCGGACATTTTCATCACCGCGATAGATGGCGACGTTGATGCCGAGCACCTCGCCCCGGATGTTGACGAGCGGACCGCCGGAGTTGCCTGGATTGATGACGGTGTCTGTTTGAAGATAGTTGAGCTGGCTGTCACTGAGGTGACGGTCGCGGGCGCTGATGATGCCCTGGGTGACGGTACCGCTGAGGCCGAAGGGGTTGCCAATAGCGAAGACGATCTGGCCGACTTTGGCTGCATCGCTGTTGGCGAAGGTGAGCGCGGAGAAGTCGTTCTTGGTGCCGTCGATTTTGAGCAAAGCGATGTCTCGTTCGCGGCTGGCACCGAGGATGCGGGCCGGGAATTTTTTATTGTCATTGGTGGTGATCATGACCTCGCTGACATCGGCGATGACGTGGTAGTTGGTGATGATATGACCTTCTTTGGAGATGATGGCTCCCGATCCGAGTCCGGGCACGACCTGCGGCCTGCCAGCGACGAGACCAAAGTAGGGATGCCAGGCGGTCTGGCCGCGCCGAAGTGTGCGGGTGGTGACGCTAACGACGCTGGGCAGCACAGCGGCACTGAGCTTGGAAAACTCGTCGTTCATGGCCGAGAGGAACTTCACGTCATCGAGATTGAGTTTTGGAGCCTCGGGAGCACTGAACTGCTCCTGACCGGGCTTTTCGCCACGCAAGAAATTCAATAGACCGTAGCCGGGCTGCTGGCCGCGCCAGAGGGAAAAAGCCGCTGAGGCGAGCACAAAAATGGCGAGGGCGAATACTAGGCGACGAAAAGTGTCCATGTGTGCGGATACGATGCGCGATGCCTCACGGATGGCAAGCAGGCGGACATGTATTCAGCTCGCGAGGCTACTTCTTAAACAGCACCAGTTCGCAAATGGCCCAGTCATTCGTGCTGGTGGTGCTGTCCTGGGTGATGCGCACAAAGCGGGCACGCCGCGGTGAGCTAAAGACGATCTCGATGAGCGGCCCTTTGCCTTCACCTTCGTTCACTTTGGCCCAAGTGCTGCCGTCGCTGGAAAGCTCGACATGGTATTTGCGGGGGTAGTCGCCTGAAGCCCCCTGACAATCGAGCGCGAGTCCGGCGACTTCTTCTTCGGCGGGTAATTCGACCTGGAACCACTGGCCGGGGGATTGGCGGGCCTTGGTGCTCCAGCGGTTGGTGACGTTGCCATCAGCGACGTTTTTGGCTTCACTCTCATTCTGACTGGGTTTGTATTTCCAAGCAGAGCGCGGCTCGATCTGCGGAAGCTTGGTCTTCAGGCGCTGAGTGAGCGCAGGAATCGTGTTGAAGTAGTAACTTTTGATGTTTGGCCCTTCCAGGAGCTGGATCTGGTCAGGGCGAAGGACAGAAGCATACATCTCGACTTCAGCGAGCCAGCCCGTGAACTGATCCGCTTTGCTCACCATGACGGATTTGGCATCGGTGACGCGCCCTAGCTGCAGCTTGGTCAGTGGCTGCTCGGGAGCGGGGAGACTGGTGCCTTTGGCGTTGAAGCCTTTGTCCGAGCCATCTCGGGCTCGCATCGCCGTCTCACCCGAGTCGGCATTCCATGTTAAAGCGGCAGTCATGGGCTTGGTGCCATCAACATCTTTACTGGTGATGCTGCTGCGTGATCCGTTGTCATTGATGAATTCAGCAAGGAGATGCTTGTCCTTGGTCACTGAGAGCGAGACGCTGCTGCCATTGGCATTGAGCAGGGTCATAACCCTTGTCGGCAGGCTGGATGGCTCAGCTTGGAAAACGATGTTAACGGTGAGTCCGCGAGTGCCTTTGACCGCAGCGGAACCGAAGGGAAACTGGGCTGAACCTTTGCCCGGGTCAGTCAGGAGGAGGGCGGAGGGACTGTTGTTGCGAGGGCGGAAATCGAAGGCCACGCGGCCACTCTTCACATTCATGTGATTCCAATTCTGCCGCAGGGGAGCGTAGGTGGCGGAGTTTTGAAAGGCCCGCATGATGTTGCTCTCGCCGCGTTTGGCCAAGTCATGCCACTCAAAGACGGGGTCATTGTTGTTGGCCGAATTCGGGCGCCCGGCGGCATCCTTTGTGTTTTTTGCCTGACCGATATTGGAGACGAGATGCAGGACAAGATCATCGTCCTGCGGCGGATACTGACGGTCGTTGGGGAGTAAGAAGATGATTTTTTCTGGACCACTGGAACCACTCGAGGACGGAGCCTTGGCAATTTCGTTATCTCCGTTCTTCTTCGACCCGCCACTCATTAGGAATATGCCAACAATGAGCAGGACCATGGAACCGATGCCGATCAGAGCATACTTTCTGATGTGTGACGGACTGATGGAACTCGATGCCTGAACTGGCACAGGACGTCGCGCGGGCTGCGGACGCTGTGGCGCAGCTTTGGGCGTGGCTATGTGGCTCGCAGGGGAAGTATGAATCTGTGTGGTCTGCGCAGCGATTTCTACGACAGGCGGCGCCGGTGGTGCCGGACCGGTCTGGTACGCAGGCACCTGACTTGTTTGATAGGCTGGGATTTGCCCCGTCTGATAAGCTGGCACCTGCCCGGTCT
>JBIKIA010000570.1:0-3490 GCA_044361885.1 Prosthecobacter sp.
TCATGATCTGGTATGGCATCGAGCCCGCCGTCGCGGCGGACCCGATGAAGGGCGTGGAGTTCATCGCCAGAGCGAAGATCCCCACCGTGCGCCGACTCGTCGCCCGTCGCATTGCCGAGGACATCGAGAAGCAGCCCGCCGCCGTCGATGCGCTCGTGGCTTTGATGACGAAGGAAGCCGCTGTCCGCGAAGACATCCTCGCCGGCATGGCCGCTGGCTTGGACGGCTTCAGCACCGCGAAGAAACCGAAGGGCTGGGATGAGTTCGTAGTTCGGGCTTCAGCCCGTTCTTCGGAGGTCGAGGATGCCCAGAACCCAGAACGGGCTGAAGCCCGAACTACGAACCTCCAAACCCTCTCCCTCGTCTTCGGCAGCGGACGCGCCTCCGACGAACTAATCGCCATCGTCAAAAACGCGGAGGGCGATGCCAACGCCCGCCGCAATGCTTTCACCGGCCTCACCCGCAGCGCCAAGCCCGAGCTGCTGCCCATCGTGCGCAGCCTGATCAATGACAAAGTCCTCGGTACTGCCGCGCGCAGTGCGCTGGCGGCATACGATGACCCGAACATCCCGAAAGCCCTGCTCAGCCCCTGGCCCGAGCGCAGTCAGGAGCAGCAGGCGGCCACCGTCGCCACGCTCGTGACCCGGACCGCCTTTGCCCATGCGCTGCTCGATGCCGTGAAGTCCGGCAAAGTGCCCGTGGCCGTCATCACGCCGTATCAGGCCCGCGCCATCCGCAGCCTCAATGATGCCGACCTCACCACCAAACTCACCGCCGTCTGGGGCGAGCTGCGGGACACGCCCGAGGCCAAAAAAGCCGAACTGGCCGACTGGACCGCCAAGCTCACCCCCGAGCGCCTCGCCAAAGGCGAAGCCGTGAAGGGCAAAGTCATCTTCACCGCCGTCTGCGCCTCATGCCACAAACTCTACGGCGAAGGCGGCATGATCGGCCCCGACCTCACCGGCGGAGATCGCCACAAGCTCACCTACCTGCTCGAAAACATCGTCGATCCAAACGCCATCGTGCCCGCCGACTACCGCATGAGCGTCTTCAAGCTCAAGGATGGCCGCACCCTCACAGGCGTCATCCCCGCCCAGACCGAGCGCACCGTCACCATCCAGACCCCGGCGGAAAAACTCACCATTGAGAAATCCCAGATCACCGAGCAGCAGCAGCTCCCCATGTCCCTCATGCCAGAGGGCCAGCTCACCGCCCTCGGCGAAGAGAACGTCGTGCATCTCATGGCGTATTTGCAGAGCCTGGGGCCGGTTCGGTAGGGCCGGTTCGAGGTTCGCCGTTCTCGGTTCAGAGTTACGGCGGGTGGAAGGTTTGGAGAGGCCAAACCCTTCACCGGAAGGGCGAACCCCATCAGGGTTTGGCGCAAACCCTTCACCGGATGGACAAAACCCACCAGGGTTTGGTGCAAACCCTTCACCGGACGAACGAAACCCTTCTGGTTTTGGTGCAAACCCTTCATCGGATGGACAAAAACCATCAGGGTTTGGCGCAAACCCTTCATCGGATGAACGAAACCCATCAGGGTTTGGCGCAAACCCTTCACCGGATGGAACCGACAGACGTCGCGGTGGGCGAGCGCTGGATGTTTGGCTCAGACTGGAAGAAGCTGAAAGAAGCGTTCATTCCGCCGATGCAGCACCGAGATTCCTCCTACCAGCACCACCTGCGTTTCCTGGCGTAAGCCTGCACGCCACAATCTCCACACGCTGTCTCCCCTTGACGGAGGGCCGAGTAGTGAGCAATTGAGCACTCCCGTTTCCCGAAAACCGACCGCCCCGACCTGCCTGTGGCCAAGAAAGCATCCTCCAAGTCCGAAGACACCTCCCCCATCCTCGCCGACAGCGCTCCCATCGTGGAGAAGCCGGTGGATGAGCATTACAGCAATTGGTTCCTCGAATACGCGAGCTACGTCATCCTCGAGCGCGCGGTGCCGCACATCCATGACGGCCTGAAGCCGGTGCAGCGCCGCATCATGCACTCGCTGGATGAGCTGGAAGACGGCCGCTATAACAAGGTGGCGAACGTGGTGGGGAACACGATGAAATATCACCCGCACGGCGATGCCAGCATCGGCGATGCCATGGTTCAGCTCGGGCAAAAGGACCTGCTGATCGACACGCAGGGAAACTGGGGAAATACCCTGACCGGCGACAACGCCGCCGCGCCCCGATACATCGAGGCCCGCCTCTCCAAGTTCGCGCTGGATGTGGTCTATGCGCCGAAAGTCACCGAGTGGGCCGCCAGCTATGACGGTCGCAACAAGGAGCCGGTGACTCTGCCGGTGAAGTTCCCGCTTCTGCTCGCCCAGGGCGTGGAGGGCATCGCCGTCGGCCTGAGCTGCCGCATTTTGCCGCATAACTTCAATGAACTCTGCGACGCCAGCATCGCCGCACTACGGGGTGAGGAAGTGAACCTGCTGCCCGACTTCGCCACCGGCGGCATCATGGACGCCA
Source organism: Prosthecobacter sp. (assembly GCA_044361885.1). Taxonomy (GTDB): domain Bacteria; phylum Verrucomicrobiota; class Verrucomicrobiia; order Verrucomicrobiales; family Verrucomicrobiaceae; genus Prosthecobacter. The sequence goes on from JBIKIA010000570.1 coordinate 2,472, forward strand.
CGGACTACGCCGGTGGTCTGCGCGGCAGCCGTGTCCGCGTGCGGGCGAAGATCGAGCCGGGTGAGAAAAAGAACATCCTGCGCGTCACCGAGATCCCCTTTGGCACCACCACGGGCGGCATCATGGAGAGCATCGTGGCCGCGAATGATAAGGGCAAAATCAAGATCGTCCGCGTGGATGACAACACCTCCGAGTTCGCCGAGATCGTCATCCAGCTCCCGGCTGGTGCAGACACGGAGCAGACCGTCCAGGCGCTCTACGCTTTCACCGACTGTGAAGTCTCGCTGGCACCCAACGCGGTCGTCATTCAGAACGACAAGCCGCGCTTCATCAATATCAACGAGCTGCTCAAGGACTGCGCCGAGCACACGAAGAACATCCTGCGCAGTGAGCTGGAGATCCAGCTCAGCGAGCTGATGGAGAAGTGGCACTTCAGCAGCCTGGAGAAGATCTTCATCGAGAACCGCATCTACCGCCGGATCGAAGAAGCCGAGACCTGGGAAGCCGTGATGGAGGCCATCTGGAAAGGCCTGAAACCGCACCTCGGCCTGCTGAAACGCGAAGTCACCAATGACGACGTGGCCCGCCTGACGGAGATCAAGATCAAGCGCATCTCCAAATTCAACAGCTTCGAGGCTGACGAGCACATCCGCTCACTGGAAAAGGACATCGACGCCGTTCAGAAAAACCTCAAGCAGCTCACCCGCTTCACCATCGCCCACTTCGAGCGCTTGAAGAAAACCTACGGCCCCGGACGCGAACGCCGCACCGTGGTCAGTAGCTTCGACCGCGTGGCCGCCGCGCAGGTCATCATCGCCAATGAAATCCTTTATCTCGATGCCAAGGAAGGCTTCGCCGGCACCGGCCTGAAGAAAGAGGGCGAGCCGATCTGCAAGTGCTCCAACCTCGACGACATCCTGTTCTTCACCAAGGACGGCTCGATGACCGTGTCAAAGGTCGCACCGAAGATCCACGTCGGGAAGAACCCGCTCTACATCAACCTTTACAAGAAGGACGAA
>JBIKIA010000004.1:0-34597 GCA_044361885.1 Prosthecobacter sp.
GGTCATCATGCATGCGGTGTGTCATCCGTGCTTCTTCACTTGGGGCGACAAAGGATCGCAGCCTTATCCGAAAGGCTACCCGAAGATGACGGCGGACTTTCCTGGCGAGGCACAGACTTTTGTCGAGAGCGTCTATGCCCAGAAGACGAGCGTGATGTTCATGCAAGGCTGCGCAGGCGACATCCGGCCCAACTTGCCGGGCTATCCATATCGCTGTGCCGATGAGGCCGACCTTCAGTGGGCTGGCCGCGATCTCGGTGGCGCGGTGGCACGCGCGGCGGCGTTGAGCGTGACGCGTGAGCAGTTGCGCAAACGCGCATCGTTTTATCAGATCCGTGTGGCGAGTGAAGTGGTCGATCTGCCCGGCAAAGAAGGCCCGGTGCCCTCGGAGCTGATGGCAATGAAGGTCGGCCCATTTCTGTTTTTGACGATGCCCGGCGAGCCGATGGTCGAGTACGGCTTCAAGCTGGAGAAGGCCATCGCGGATCGTGCCACGCCGATCATCGTGGGTTATTCAAACGGCAACATCGGCTACATCGCCACCGAAGATGCCTACAAGGTCGGTGGCTATGAGCCGAACATGTCCAAGCTCAAACCCGAGGCCGAGCCGATCATCTTGAAGCAGCTCGGCATGCTCGCAGATCGCGTGGTTGGCGATGTGTTTGAGTCGTTTTCAAAGCATCCCAAAGACTTGGTGAAGCGCGAAGCGGAGGAGAAGTCTCGGCTGCAATCCGTGCCAGCCGTGAAGCCCTAGCCTGGATCTCTCCTCATGACCGATCCAACACGGCCCACCACCATTCGGCATCGCATCATCGGCGTCACGATGCTGATGGCGTTCATCCTGTATCTCGATCGCATCTGCATGGGCGAGATCGTGAAGTCGATGTCGTTCAACAAGGATCTCGCGCTGTCGCAGGAGCAGATCGGCCGCATCCTCAGCGCGTTCTTCTTCACCTACGCTTTGTTTCAAGTGCCCGCTGGCTGGGCGAGCGATCGTTTCGGTGCACGGCCCATGCTGACGCTCTACATCGTGCTGTGGTCGCTATGCACCATGCTCACAGGATTCATGACGGGCTTTGCCGGCCTGCTCATCGCACGACTGCTCTGCGGCATTGCAGAATCGGGTGCCTATCCCACGTCGATGGCCTTGGTCCGCAAATGGATCCCTCTGACTGGTCGCGCGCGTGCCAGCGGCATGGTGGCGCTTGGCGGTCGCATCGGCGGCACGCTGGCACCGTTTTTGACGATCTGGATGATCGTGACGATGGGGAACTGGCGCACCTCGTTGTGGATCGATGGTGCGGTCGGCCTCATCATCGCGCTGGTATTTTGGAAAGTGGTGCGCTCGAATCCACAGGAGCATCCGCAGGTAAATGCGGCGGAGCTGGCGCTCATCGGAAGGCCGGAGATCGAGAAGCCCCTGAGTGCGCGTGAACTCAAGAGTGCGCTGTGGAGCTTCAGCAAAAGCACCAGCTTGTGGTGCAACTCCGCTGCGCAGATGCTGCAAAACATCGGCTGGGGATTCCTCGTGACCTGGTTACCGACTTACCTCGTCAAAGAGCGCGGCGTGGGCGAAATCGAAGGCGGCAAGATGCTCACCTATGTGCTCGCGTTCGGCATGGCGGGCCAGATCGCGGGTGGTTACTACTGCGACTGGGCCACGCGCCGCTTTGGCCTCCGAGCGGGCCGCCTGCTGCCCATGACCAGCTCCATGTTCGTCTGCGCGGCGGCTTACATCTGCTGCCCATTCGTCGAATCCACCTGGATGCTCGTCGCCTGCTGCGCAGTCGTTTCTTTCTGTACCGATCTCGCCAATCCCGCTGTGTGGTCCTTCATGGGCGATGTCGGCGGGCGCGCCACCGCAGCCGCTGGAGGCTGGGGAAACATGTGGGGCAACTTCGGCGCCAGTGCCGGTGCCTTGCTCGTGCCCTGGCTCATGAAAATCGGCGGCGGCGATGGCAAGACGCTCGTCTTCTTCACCCTCGCCGGAGCCTTCATCCTCGCCGGCCTCATCGTGCTGCCGATGGACGCGACGAAGAAGCTGATTCCCGATGAACCGATTTAAACATAAACATGAACACGAACAACGACGAAGCTGCCCGCCGCGACTACTGGGCCGAACAAATGGAGCTGGGCTATGCCATGGTCGAAAAACTCATCGCGTTTCCGGTCAATGAATGTGGTGAGCGATTTGCCTCGCTGCGGGACGCTGCCGCCGCTGCGGATGTGGAGATGCTATTCTCCACCAGCAAAATCGCCGGTGAACTGGATCGCGTCTATTTCATGCGCGAAAGCCTGGTGCGTGATGTCGTCACCATCGGTCGCGAGATGAATGAGCGAGGGTGGATTTTGAAGATCGAGGACTGCTTTCGCACCCTGGACATGCAGCGGCAGCTCGTGCGCAAGCCATCGGTCTTCGACACTGTGTTGAAAAAGACGATGTGGGAACTGGGTGGTGAGATTCCATCGCCCGAGATGATGTTCCGCCGCGCCATCGTGCTTACGGCGAACATGCCAAAAATCGGTGCGCACATGTCCGGCTCCGCCATCGACATCTCGGTCTTCAAGTGCGACGACGGCACGGAGGTCTGGCGCGGTTATCCGTATCTCGAAATGAGCGAGTGCACGCCCATGCGCTCGCCCTTCGTGGCGCCCGAGCATGTCGCTACCCGACTCGAAATCGCCGCCATGATGGAGAAGCACGGCTTCATCCACTTCCCCTTCGAGTTCTGGCACTTCGATAAAGACGACGCCGGAATGCACATCCTCACCGGCAATCTCGCGCCCTGCCGCTTCGGCCCCGTGAACTGGAACCCCATCACGAATGAAGTCACGCCCGTCGAAGATCCTCTCGCACTGCTCAATCCGCTGTCAGTGATCGAGAGCGAGATCGCTGCGTCCTTGGAGAGGGTGGCGTAGAGTGGTCCGCTCAAACGACTTGGAAGGATCGTTCCACCAGTTCACGAAACACCTTCACATGCGGCAGCTCAAAGCGGCCTTTGCGCTGCACGAGCACAAGGTCTTCGTGGCCGAAGAGATTACTGACATCGCGCCAGTTGAGGGCTGGCTGGCCGCGCTTGGGCACCAGGGGTTTGACTTCGCCTGGGGCTAGCAGGGCGACGCCGAAGCCCATGGCGACATACTTAGTGATCATCGGCACGCGCGAGGCGCTGATGGCGATGTTGAGCTGGTTGATCACGCCCGCATTGGCAAAGGTGAGATCGACCTGGGAGCGGTCGGATGTATCCTCACTGCTGAGCACCAGTGGATGCTGGGCGATCTGTTTCACGGTGAGCTTTTTCGCTGTGGCTAAAACGTGGTCCGCTGGGCACAGCAGGTGAATGGGATAGCGTGTGAGCCGGTGCAGGCTCAGTGAGGTCGGGAGTTCATCGGCGGCCGTCATGCCAATGATGGCGATGTCGGCCTGTCCGGCCAGGAGTGCCGCCAAAGCACCGCTCGAGGGGCGTTCCATGAGCCGGAGGCCCACGTTTGGGAACAGGCGGCGATAACGAGTCACGGGATCGGGCAGGGCATCGTTGAGCACCCCAGCGGGGGCGGCGACGGTGAGTTTGCGCGGCGCTTTGCCTTGCCGGTCATCGAAAACCGAGCGCAGCGACAGGAAGCTCTCCACCATCGGTTCCGCCATCTCCACGAGCAGGCGTCCGTCCTCCGTCAGCACCACGTGCTGGCCTTGCGTATCCACGAGTTGCACACCGAACTCCTCCTCCAGCGCCCGCACCTGCCGCCACGCGGAGACGACGGACATCTTCAGCGCAGCAGCCACGGCGGAGAAGGTTTTCTGACGCGACAGCTCCACCAGGGCTCGGAGCTGTCGGAAGCGGAGTTCTTTGAAAAAGCGGCGGTCTGTTTTCATAGGGATGGTTTTAGCCTGAGCGTAAACGACTTTACGTTAATTGTCAGCGGAAGGTCGTGAAAGTGCGTCGGCTGCGGGTCTATTGCTTGCATTGACTCATTCATGAAAAATATCCTCACTGCTCTCCTCGCGCTGGCGTTGCTCATTCATGCTCAGAACGTCACGCTGAAAGCCAGAGACGCCAGAGCAGGGAACATCATCGCCGTCTATGGCGACGCCGCTGCGGCCCCGACCCCGCCAGCGGGCTGGAGCTTTCAATGGAATGCGCGTGGCAAGCTCGGCGACTCTACAGGCTACGCTCCACTGAGCTACGATGAAAAGGCGAAGGCGTATGGCGTGCGGGATCCGTCTGGCGCGCTGCGGAGCGATGCGCCGGGGCACACGATTTCGCGCGGCATTGGCTACCTCGATGTCTCGGCGATGCGGGACAAGGATGGTGTCGCGCGGTGTTACATCGCGTCTTACAAAGTCAGCGCCGACTCGGTGGGCGAGGTGTGGATCAACCACGGCAACCTGCGCACTCCGCTCAGCTATGGCACCGATTTGAAGGTCTATGTGAATGATCAGTTGAAGGCGCAGTCGCGCATCAAGAAGGATCGCTTCGCCCAAGTGTTTCAGTTCAACCTCGGGCGCTTGAAAAAGGAGGACGTCATCCACGTCGCCATCGGTCCCTCTGAGAACTCGCCGAAAGCCGCTGGCCGGCTTTTCTATGTCATCGAGGACTGCCCTACCGGGCAGAAGCCTGCGGAACCGGTCAACATCATCTCCCCGGCGCTCCGCTCGTCCGCACCGCAGTTCGGAGCGAATGGCAAAATCGGCGCTGCCTATGCGGAGAAGCACAAGGCGCAGTGCGAAGCCGTCGTGGCGACCCGCCCGGAGCTGGTCTTCATCGGCGACTCCATCACCGCACGCTGGCCGCAGGAGGTGCTGGAGGCGCGGTTTGGCAAACACCGTCCCCTCAATCTCGGCATCGGCGGCGACTGGATTCAAAACGTCCTCTGGCGCGTGCAAAACGGCACGCTCGACAAGGCCGCGCCCAAGGTCGTCGTGCTGCTCATCGGCACGAACAACCTCACCGCCGGATTCACTCCCGACGAACTCACCGCAGACATCGGAGCGCTGATCCAAGTCATCCAGAACAAGACCGCGCAGAGCAAACTTCTGCTACTCGGCATCCTGCCGCGCGGTGCCTCGATCAAAGACGAAATCAACGAAACGATCCGCCAGACCAATGCCAAGCTCGCTACGTTGGCCGACCAAAAGCAGGTCTTCTACCTCGACGTCGGCGACAAACTCGTCGAGCCCGATGGAACCATCGCAAAGGAAGTAATGCCCGACAAACTCCACGTCGCCGGCCTCGGCTACACCCGCTGGATGGAGGCGATGGGTCCCACACTTGATAAGCTGCTGAATGAACACCCCTGATTGAAAACACCGCGATGAAACACACCCTCACACTCCTGTTACTGACTTACTGTATCTCTGTGCCCGTTTCCGCAGCGCCGATCGTGAAGGACGGCAAGGCTACGGCCGAAATCGTGATCCCGAAGGAGGCCAATCCGATCGTGATAGCGGCCGCAACAGAGTTTCAGAACATCATCGCCAAGATGTCGGGGGCTAAACTCGATATCGTAAGCGAACCGACCGGCAAGGTGAAGACGAAGGTCTGGTTTGGCGAAAACGAGATGACGAGGAAGATCGGGATGGATCTCAAAGAGGTCAAATACGACGGATACAAGATCATCGTCAAAGGCGACGACGTCATCGCGGCTGGTGTCGATATCGAATGGTATAAACACTTCGGTCTCAGCGAGGACAACCTCTACAGGGTCCAAGACAAATGGCTGAAGCACACAGGGCACAAATGGCGCTCGCCGATGTTCATGGAGGGCCTCTACAACCAGTGCCGCGAAAGGGATGCATCGCGTAGCCTTGGGTTTCACGATGGTATTGACTCCACCGGCACTCTATTCGCCGCCTACGCGCTGCTCGAACAACTCGGCTTCCGCTGGTATATGCCCTTCGCCGAGATCGGGCAGGTCATCCCCGAAAGGAAGGACATTTCCGTTGCCGATCAGGACATCAAGAGCGAACCGGCCTTCCGTTATCGCAACTGGAGCCACTGGCGTGGCTGCCGCGATGAATCCATGTGGTTCAAGTCGCTCGGCGGCGGGATGAGCGAGTTCATCTTCTTCTACCATGCCGCAGGGCGTATCCTCGACGGCAAAGAAGACCCCGAGTGTGCCGGAAAGGTCAACGGCCAGACCGATTTCCGCGCGCCGAAGCTCTCCGGCGAGAAATTCCGCTCAACGTTCCTGCAGTATCTGGAGTCCGCCAATACCTTCTATCCGAAGCTGCTCCCGTATGTCAGCTTCAACCAGCCGGACGGATGGAGCACCATCGACGACGAGGATGTGGCGAACGGATGGGACAAACTGAAAGAGCGCGGCGATGCCGGGCGCTACAGCGACTACGCATGGGATTTCAATGCGAACATGCTCGAGCGCTATAACAAGAAGTATCCCGGCAACAAGCAGCGCAAAGCCTTCTACGCCTACGCCGGCACGGTAGGCGTTCCCACCCAGCTCAACGGCAAGTTCATCCCGGATGACATGACCTGCGTCTTTGCGAACACAACGGCCTATGACCACATGAACCCTGAGTTCACCTCCGTCATGAAGGAGTGGTTCAAGTGCGTCAAAGAGCCGGAACAGTTCATCTATTACGACTACCTCTATGACCGCGGCCCCCACCGCAATTATCCGCCGACCCCGTATATTTTCACAGAGAACCTGAAGCAGCTCTTCAAAAACATCACGCCCGACAAGTGCCAGGGATTCCTTCTCGAATACGACGCCCCCTTTGGCGGCATGACAAAACCCGAAAACCAAAACACCAACATCGGCTGCCCGGCACAGACGCATGTCATGATGTATCTCTACTCGAAGCTCATGTGGGATCCGAAGGTGGATGTGGACAAGCTTCTGGCCGAATATTACGCGCTCTACTACGGCCCCGCTGCGGAAGAGATGAAGGCGCTGGATAAGTTCGGCGAGGAAATATGGATGCGGAAAGCACCGCGCCGCGTGACGGCTTCCTCAGGAAACTTCAAGGAACCCGACGTGACGAAGCTCTTCGACCTCTTCGGCAAGGCCCGCGCCAAAGCCGAGGCGGGCAGCATCTATGCAAAGAGGCTCGACCGCCTCGCCGATGAGATGGAGCCCCTCAAAAGGCTGTTCGTAAACCTGCATCGCAAAGGTCCGACCATCCAAGCCGGACGCTTCGCCGAAGACACCAAGTGCGACGGCGATTTTTCCAAAGCCTTCTGGAAGGGCGTGCCATCCATGCCGCTGAAGGACATGATGACCAGCGTTAAGCCCGATCATATCTCCACCACCGCTGCGTTCCGCGCCACGCCGAGCGCTCTCTACATCGCCATCGAGTGCCGCGAGCCAAACATGGACCGCCTCCGTGACCGCACCAAGGCGCGCGACGACTCAGGCATCTGGTCCGATGATTTTGTGGAGATACGGTTGGAGACTCCAAGCGGGCGCATGCCTGTCATCAACATCAACCCCGCTGGCAACATCTTTGACCAGGACACTACGGATCCAAACGTGGCCAACCTGCCAGCGTTCTACAGCGTGAGCGACTATGCCGTGAAGAAATACCCCGACAAGTGGTGCATCGAGATCCGGATTGACTACGCATCGCTCGGGGCGCAAATCCCCAACGTCTCGGCCCCGTGGGGCATGCAGATCTCGCATCAGCGACTCGCCGGAGACAAGCCCGAGTTCTATCAGCTTTCGCCGACAGGCAAGGCGTTCAACAAGAACTTCGAGATGATGGCAAACATCACGACGAATAAACGGTAGGGGAACAACACGATGATGTTCATCACCATGCAACCAAGCCCACATCCATTCCTATCTCGTCGTCGTTTCATGCAGACGACGGCGGGCCTGTCATGCACGGCATTCTTCCCGAGCCGCAGTCACGCGGTAACGCCGAAGGCCAGGATACTGGAGACGAAAGTTATTTCAGAGCAGCCGGAGTTTTACCACGGCTGGCCGACGGTTGTCCGGCGACGAAATGGGGAACTGTGGCTTTCGTGGTCCGGTGGTCGTGAGTCGCATGTTTGCCCCTTCGGGCAGTTGCAGGCGATGACCTCCCGCGACGACGGCACGACCTGGACCTGGCCGCGAATCTTGCTCGACAGCGCTACAGATGATCGTGATTCGGGCGTGCTGGAGACGGCTCAAGGGACCCTGTTGGTCACGACGTTCACCTCGCTGGCCTATGAGTCGCACTTGGAGAAGAAGATCACCTACACCGATTGGTCCCTCAAAGGCTGGGGGACCACGGCGATGCCGCCAGAGCAGTGGTCCAAATGGAACGCCGTTCACGCGCGGCTCACCGATGTCGAACGCAAGGCCGACCAGGGCGAGTGGATCATTCGGTCCACCGATGGAGGCAGATCATGGTCTGCTCGGATTCCCACGATCGTGAACAGCCCTCACGGCCCGATCCAACTCGCTGACGGGCGACTGCTGTATGCGGGCAAACAACTCTGGACCGAGAGTCGTAAGATCGGAGTCTGTGAGTCCAAAGACGACGGTTTAACGTGGCAGTGGCTTGCTGATATTCCGATCCGCCCGGGGGACAGAAGCGCCTATCACGAACTGCACGCCGTCGAGGCGGCCAACGGGACCATCATCGCTCACATTCGTAATCACAACGAAGCGAACAAGTATTGGACACTGCAAACGGAATCATCCGACGGTGGCAGGACCTGGAGCGAACCGCATGCGGTCTGCTATGGGCTCCCGTCTCACTTGCTCCGACTACGCGATGGTCGGCTGTTGATGAGCTATGGTTATCGTCGCGTCCCCTATGGCAATCGTGCGCGTGTCAGCACCGATCACGGCAAGTCGTGGAGCGACGAACTCACCATTTCCGATGATGGCACCAGTGGCGACCTTGGTTACCCAAGCACCGTGGAACTCGCCGACGGCACCTTGCTAACCATTTGGTATGAAGCCACTGCCGAGCAGAAACTCGCTGTGTTGCGTCAAGCAAAGTGGCGGATTGAATGAACGTCCCTGATTAAACAAATCGCGATGAAACACGCCCTCACATTCCTCTCCTGCCTCCTGCTCACCTCGCTGCTCCCCGTTGCGACTTTTGCACAGGAGGCCAAACCGAACAGCGGGAACGTCACCTCAGATGAGGAGGATTTGATTTTGGGGTTCAGGGGGAAATCGAAATATCAAATCGTGGTTCCTGATCCGATTCCGAACGAAGCTGCGGCGGCTTCGGTGAGTCGGGCGGCGGAGCTTTTGCAGGCGGCGTTCAGCGCGAATGGGATCAAGCTGGAGGTGATGAAGGAGTCGGAGGCGGATGCGGCGCGGCCTGGTTTTTACCTGGGGGCGACGAAGTTTGCGGCGGCGAGTGGAGTGGATGCGAAGAGCCTGAGCGGTTGGAGTTATGTCCATAGAGTGGTGGGTCGTCATGTGATCATCGTCGGCAATGATGCGCCGGATACACTGGCAGGCAAACGTGGCGACTCGAAGGAGAAGCTGCTGCCTTATGAGGGCACGGTGTTCGGCACGGCGGAGTTTTTGCACCGCTTTGTCGGTGCCAGGTTTTTATCACCGGATGATGCAGGCACGACTTTTGTGCCGCAGTCCATCATTCATGTGCCGCCGACGCTCGATGCCCGCAGCGAACCTCACTTTGCGGAGCACGACATGCGCAATTCCACCGAGTTGTTCTACACGGCGAATCACTGCCGTCTCTTCACGCGCATCTGGTCGCGATTTGGACATCAGCATCCCGCAGCGGTGCCGATTGAGGAGTATGGGAAGACTCACCCCGAGTATTTCATCCTCACGGGCAATGTGCGGCAGCCAGAGACCGGCGCGACAGACGGGCAGCTCTGCCTCTCGAATCCGGCAGTGCGCGAGCTGATCTACAAGCACATCCTTGCTCGCTGCGATGACGGTTACGATGTCGTCGAGCTGGGACAAGCCGACGGCTTCCGCCCCTGTCAGTGCAAGGAATGTGCCGCGCTCTATGGCATCCAGCCGACCACGAAGCCGACCGACGGCATTGCCTTCAACAACGACCGCGCCTGGGGTGAGAAGATCTGGATCATGCACCGTGATCTGGCGTTACGACTCATGAAGGATCGTCCTGGAAAGAAGCTCATGATGGCCTCCTACGGTCCCACGGTGCCGCCGCCGCAGAGCTTCCGCGAGTTCCCGGAGAACACGGTCATCGAGATGATGCATTCCGATGCAGAATCCTTTGCCGCGTGGAAGCAGCTCAAGGTGCCCGGGGGCTTCTCGGCCTATCTTTACAACTGGGGCAACTTCCATCTCGTGGGCCTCACGCCGCTCACCACGGTCTCGATGATCGCCGAGCAAAACCGTCTGCTGGTGGAGAACAACGTGCGCACAGTGCAGGTGAATGGCCGCCCGGGCACCGGCCAGTGGGGACTCGAAGGGCCAAACGTCTATGTGTATCTGCGGCTCGCGATCGACCCGAAGCGACAGACGGCGAATGAACTTTTCGACGAGTATTTGCAGGCGGCCTTCCGCGAGTGTGAGAACCCGATGCGCCGCTTCTTCACGAATGTGCAGAGGCGCGTGGAGCTGTGGCGCGTGTTGCGGGAATACGCCTATCAATCCGGTCGCGATCCCATCTTCGCCCTCGGCACACTCTGGCCGCCGGATGTGATCCACTCGCTGGAGGAAGACCTCACTTCCGCTGAAGGCAGCGTCGAGCTGCCCGAAGTGAAGCGCAGACTCGATATCGTCCGCTATGAGTTCGACTTCCTGAAGCACCTCGCACTTGTCATCAATGCCTGGCGCAATCATCAAGCGATGAACCATGTGGCATCGCTCACGCAGTTGCTCGATGCGCTGGATGCTCGCAATGCCTTCGTCGCCCGTGTGGTGAACGGTGATGCGAAGTATCCGAAGAAAATGAATCCCGCGTATCGCTATGTGGACGAAAAGGCGGTGAAGTATGCGGGGCGTTACCTGGATCGTGCGCCGTTCAACTGGGATACAGCCAAGATGAGGGCGAATCCCGAGCAGATGCTCCAGCAAAGCCAGTCGCTCACCATCGCTCGAGTTGCCGGGCCGCTGACGCTCGACTCACTGCTCTGGGAAAAGGCCGAGCAGCATCCGCTCGCGCCCACCGATGCCTCCGTGACGAAGCTGCAAACGCCCACGACCTTCCGCGTGCTCTGCGATGACGCAAATCTCTATGTCCGCGTCAGTGGCGAGCAACCGGCGAGCAAGATGACCTTCGCCGCACGCGGCCACGATGAGGAACTGTGGTTGCAGGAAAGCATCATCGTCAATGTCTCACCCATCGCCGACAAGAGTCGCTACTTCTACTTCGCTTACGAACCCGAGCCGACCTCGTTCAATGAAGCCGAGCACGGCTTCATCGCCGACTACCTGCACCCGCGTTACGGCTGGAATGATGAAGGCTGGAATGGCGCGTGGACCTTCGAAACCAAGCTCATCCCGGCAAAGAACCGTTGGGAATCCATGGCGATCATCCCCTTTGAAACCATGCGCACCAAGCCACCGAAGCCCGGCGACACCTGGTTCCTTAATGTCGGTCGCGTTCACTTCACCGACTCCACCGACAAGAAGACCAACCGCGAGTTCTCCGCCTGGACCAGCAAGCTCAACGCCTCGCGCATCCCCGGCGATGCCAGCTTCGGCAAGGCCACCTTCAAATGATCCGCACATGAGCCGACTCATCGCCATCACCCTCACCTTACTCACCGTCTCCGCCCAAGCGCTCGACTACCAGCAGCTCGGAGCCGTGAAGCTGCTGCGCTCCGAGAAACGCTTCGATGAGGCCATCCAAAAACTCGAAGCCATGGCCGCTCAAGCCGCAGACGCTGACGAGAACTTTCACTATCTCGAAATCGCCATCGAGATCGCCTCCGGTTCCTTGAAGAACGCGGATCGCGCCCTCGCACTCGCTGACAAAGTGAAGGACCCCGCACGGCGAGACTATGCCAACCTCCGTGTGTTATCCGACTTCAAACGCTACGACGAAGCCCTCGCGCGAGTGCGTGACAAGAAGATCGACGAATGGCCTGTGCGCTGTCGCGGCAGCGCCCATGGGATCCTCGCGGATATCTACCGACTCCGTGGTGATGACGCAGCCGCACAAGAGCACCGATTGAAAGCGATCTCCTCGCCCGGAGCGGAGGCTGTCGTGCGCGGGAATGCGGCCACGGATGCAGCGCAGCTATACCTCAAGCAAGGCGACACCCGCAAAGCCGAGGAGATGTTTCGCCAGGCGCTCGACATCTCACCTGCCTCCTATGCCTGGCGCAACGAGAGCGTCATCGCTCTGTCGCGCCTGCTCATTCAGACTCAACGGGCGAAAGAAGCCGTGAAGCTGTTTGAAGGCATGGATTTCTCCAAGGTCGAGAACACCAACGCCCGAGGCCAGCTCATCGAAGCCTACGCCCGCGCCCTCCTCGCCGCCGACAAGAAAATCAAAGCCGTCGAGACCTTCGACACCCTGCTCCAAAGCGGCATCCCAGACACCTGGAAGGAGCGCATCAACAAGGAACTCGATCAGATGGCCGAAGATTTTTAGTCCTGAAACACACCCTCACCCACCAACAAAACACACACCATGAAACTTAGTTCACTCCTCAGCTGCGCCACCGCGCTCCTGTCGCTCACCCTCCTGCTTCCCGCCATCGCCCGAGCTGAGGGCGATGATGGCAAGCTGCGCATCATCGTCTTCGGCGCGCATCCTGATGATGCTCAATACACTTCAGGCGGCACGGCGGCGAAGTGGATAAAACTCGGCCATCGCGTGAAGCTCGTGTCGGTGACGAATGGCGACATCGGCCACTGGCAGTCGGCGGGTGGACCACTCGCGCAGCGTCGGCTCGCCGAAGTGAAAAAGGCGGATGCCCTCATCGGCGCGGAGACTCAGGTGCTCGACATCCACGATGGCGAACTGATGCCTTCGCTGGAGAACCGGCAGAAGATCATCCGCATCATCCGCGAGTGGCGGGCGGACATCGTCATTGCGCATCGTCCGTGGGACTATCATCCCGACCATCGCTACGTCGGCGTGCTCATCCAGGATGCGGCCTTCATGGTCACCGTGCCCTATGTGTGCAGCGATGTGCCACCCTTGAAGAAGAACCCGCTCTTTCTCTATTCGAGCGATGGCTTTCAGAAGCCCTATCCATTCAAGGCAGACATCATCGTCTCGGTAGATGATGTCTTTGATCAAAAGCTCACCGCCATTCACGAGATGCCTTCGCAGCACTACGAAGGTGGAGCCAGTGGCAGCCAAGAGCATGTGGCAAAGGTCCCGCCGGTTGGCCAAGAAGCAGACCGCAAAGCCTGGCTGCGCGAGCGCTGGGTCAGGCGTCAGGGCGGCGAGGCGAACCGGTTCCGTGATAGCCTCATCAAATTGTATGGCCCCGAGAAAGGCGCTGCCGTGAAGTTCGCCGAGGCCTTTGAGATCTGCGAATACGGGCGCCAGCCAAAGCCAGAGGAAATCAAAGTGCTGTTCCCGTTCTTTCCCTGATTGGCCTTTCCCAATTTTACCATTCATGTCCACCAAAACTCTTCTCCAACTCGCTGCGGCCGTCCTGTCGGTATGCGTCCCCTCCGTTCACGCCGCCGACCTCGTTCTCGTCGCCAAGGACACTCCACCGGCGCCGATCATCGTTTTCAAAGACGCGCCACCGCGCACGCGGGATGCGGCGGTGACGCTGGCGGAATACATTGAAAAGATCAGCGGGGTGAAGCCTGCGGTGATGGATGGGGAGCCGCAGCCATTGCCGGAGCGCGCGATATGGATTGGCGTTCAGCCGGTGGTGAAGACCTTGTTTCCAAAGACGGACTTCGATTTCAAAAACGCGGAAGAGACGCTCATCGTGGCGAATGATAAGCATCTCGTCATCGCGGGGCGGGATCGGTGGAATCCGGCGCACATGGAGGCGAAGGGGCGGCTGGCGATGAAGACGGGTATCCAGCAGGAATACGGCACGGCGAACGCGGTGTATTCCTTCATCCAGGAACAGCTCGGCGTGCGCTGGCTCTGGCCGGGCGAGGAGGACGTGATCAATCGCGAACGCATCGCCATCGCGCCGATGGAGCGGCGTTATCATCCTCAGATTCGGGCGCGGGGTGGGATGTTGGTGAGGACTTCACTGGGCGACAACAAGGAGAGCGCGGAGGAACTCTGGGCGCGGTTTCAGCGGGTGCAGCTCGACTCCATGGACATGAATGGCGGGCATGGTTTCGGGGATTGGTGGGAGAAGTATGGCGCGGCGCATCCCGACTACTTCGCCGCCGCACCGGATGGCAGTCGCAAGGCGGTGAAGCCGAGCGGGAGCAACACAAAACTCTGCGCGTCGAACCCCAAGGTATGGCAGCAGTGGCTGGAAGATGTTTCGGTCGAAGTCCGCTCCAATCCGCTGCTGCGTGTCATCAATGTCTCGCCCAACGACGGCTACACCAGCGGTCACTGCACCTGCGCGAACTGCCTCGCCTGGGATCATCCCGATGGCGAGAAGGTGGAGTGGGTCTTCAGCGGCGTGAAGTTTCAGGGCGTGTCCCAGACGGATCGCGATGTGCGTTTCGCCAACACGCTCGCACGCATGCTGAAGGAGCGTTTTCCCGACCGCGAGCTGTTCGTGCTGCTCAATGCGTATGGGTTGGCCCGCAATCCGCCCATCGGCATCGCACCAGACGACAATGTGATCATTTCCAGCGTGGCCAATTTCCACATGCGCTCGCCCAAGGAGCGTGTGCTACCGATGCAGCAACACGCAGGCTGGGCGGCGAAAGCGAAACACCTCATGTGGCGGCCGAATCTCGGCAGCCCTGCGGGCCTCAGCTGGGGCATGCCCGATGTGGCGATGACGCAGGCGGGCGAGGATTTTCGATTCGTGGCCGAGCATTATGGCATCGGCCTCTACTTCGATTTGTTCTGGCAGCACTGGGCCAATCAAGGGCCACATTACTACGCGCTGGCGCATCTCGCGTGGAATCCGCAGGCCGATGTCGCCGCCGTGATGGATGATTATTATGAGCGCGGCTTCGGCCCTGCCGCAGCGGACGTGAAGGCCTACTGGCAGCTCCTGGAGCGCACGCGCATGGAGTTCGTCGCGGAGGAGCCGAGCCGTTTCCGCGCCTTTGATCTGCCAAAAAAATACACGCCCGAGCTGTTCGCCCAGGCGCAGGCCCATCTCGATACCGCCGCGAAGAAACTCGCCGCCGCCGATGAAAAATACCGCCGCCGCCTGCATTTCATCCAATACGGCCTCGACTACGCCAAACTCCTCGTGGACACCCGCGCCTGGATGCAAAAGCTCGAAGCCAGCAAGGGTCAGGACATCGCCGCCAAAGCCAAAGTGGAGACCAACTACTCCCGCGCCGAGCAGATGAAGCAAAATGCCCCCGCTCACGCCATCAACTGGCAAGCCGTCTTCCGCCTACCCGGCTTCGGCGGTGGCGATGGCAACCAACGCGTGATGGGTTTGCATCCTGATGCTCCGCTGAGCGGGCGGGTGCTCAGAGAGTTGCGCACGCCGGGGCTGGAGTGACGTTCACGATTAGACGACCATGAAACACTACATCACACTTCTGACACTGCTGCTCGCCCCGCTGGCCGAGCTGCACGCCGCTGACACCTTCCTCGTCGAGGATGGCCAGCCGCGCGCTGAAATTGTCATCAGTGACAAGCCTCAGCGCTCCACACGTCTGGCGGCGCAGGAGTTACAGGATGGGATTCAGAAAATCAGCAGCGCGCGACTGCCCATCGTCACGCAGCCGACTTCGGGAGCGGTGCATGTGTTCGTGGGGCAGAGCGAGCACACAGAGCGGCTCAAAGTCACGGCGGAGGGCCTGAAGCAGGGCGCGTATCGCATGGTTTCGGGTGCGGATTGGCTGGCGCTCATCGGCGATGACACGGAGTTCACGCCCATTGAACCATGGGCGAAGCACAATGGGGAAATCGTGAACGGCAAAGCGCAGGCCGAGTGGGGAAAACTCACCGGTGCGACATGGGGCCTGCCGAATATCCTGATGTATAAGAGCCGATTTTCCCTGCCGGGAGAGACTGGCAGACCGACGGCCCAGGCGGCGGAGAAGGCGGTGCCGCTTCAGCTATGGGACTATGATGAGCGTGGCTCATTTAACGCGGTGATTGGCTTCCTGTCCCGTCTCGGCGCACGCTGGTATTTGCCGGGTGAATTGGGCGAGGTGCTGCCGGATTTGAAGACGATCCCGCTGCCGAAACTGGACGAGACGGTGCGGCCCGACTTTGCGCAGCGTCGCTTCAGTTACCACGGTGGCGTGCATGGCCGCGACACGTCGATGTGGTTCATGCGGCTCGGCGTGCGCGATCCGTATGGCATTCAGGATGCCCACGGTCTCGATACCATGACGAGGCGGGAGGAAGTCTTCGCCGCGCATCCCGAGTGGTTCGCGATGTATGGCGGCAATCGGCGCTTCAACCTGAGAGAGAACAACCAACTGTGCTACTCGAGCGAAGAACTCTTCCAGGAAACGGTGCGCTATGTCCGCGCCCAGTTCGATCACTTTAAGATGAGCATGGTCTCGGTGATGCCGCCCGATGGCTACACCGCGATTTGTCAGTGCAAACTCTGTGAGGGCAAAGACTCACCCGAGCGTGAGCAGCGCGGACTCGCATCGGATCATGTGTGGGGTTTCGTCAATCGCGTGGCGAAGGAGGTCGGGAAAACGCACCCCAATGGCAAGGTGCTCACCTGCGCCTACGGCATCTACTCGCTGCCGCCGCTTAAAATCGAAAAGCTGGAGCCGAATGTCGTCGTCTCCATCGTCGGCGCACGCGTGCCGAGGAATAACAAGCCGGAGCAACAGGAGGAATGTCGCAAGCTGCGTGAGGCCTGGGTGGCGAAGACGCACAACCCGATCATCAACTTCGAGAACTATCCCTTTATCGACCGTGGCTGGTATCTTCCTGCGTTCACGCCGCGAGCGATGGGCGAGAGCATCAACGCGACCAAGGGTATCTCGCAGGGTGAAGACATTTCATTAACCGTGCGGCAAGATCCCGACACCTCCGGCATCGGCTTCAATCACTTCATGGTCTATTTCAACGCACGCATGTATTGGGGCGGGAAGGATGCGGACGTGGACGCGATGTTCCGCGAATACTGCCGGCTGTTTTATGGACCCGCCGAGAAGGAGATGCGCGCCTTCTTTGAATACGGCGAAGCCAACTGGCAGGAGATGGAGAAGGACAAAGCCAAAGCGGATCGTGCGTTGGAACTCTTCGCCATCGCGAAGACGAAGGCCGATGCCACGAGCGTGTATGGCAGACGCATCGCCCTCATCGACGACTTCCTGAAGGGCCTGCGGAACAAGAGCCAGCAACTCGGCAAAGTGCGCGGCCCGCTGCCCATACTGCGGCTCGTGGGCAACGCGCCGAGCAAGATTGTGATTGATGGCAAGTTCGACGAGGAAGCGTGGACGAACGCCTTCCCTTCCGCCACCGTCCGACTGCGCGGCCTTCAAACCGGTCGCCAGCCCACTTTTGGCACGATAGTGAAGTCAGCGTGGCTCGGCAATGATCTCTACTTTGCGATTCGCTGCGATGAACATCCCGGCGAGAAACTGAACATCGGCACGACGAAGAAAGACGACAGCGCCCTGTGGTATGGCGATGCCGTCGAGGTGCTCCTCGAAACCGAATCGCACTCGTATTATCAGATCGCCATCAGCCCGAGCGGAGCCGTCGTGGACTCGGATCGTGGGGCAGCGAGGGATAAGTGGTTCAGTTGGGACTCGAACGCCGAAGTGGCCACGCACATCGCCGACGATCACTGGAGCATCGAGATGCGTCTGCCAATCACGCAGGATGAAAACGATCCGTTGCATCAAGTCATCGGTCGCAAGCCGAACAAGAGCCTGCCCTGGCACATCAACATCTGCCGCCAGCGCATCCGCGATGATGGCGCGGAATACTCAGCCTTCTCGCCGACTGGCACTGACGGGTTCCACGACGTGATGAAGTTCGCGACCTTCTACGATGGCAACCACGTCGAGTTCGATCACGGACCGCCGGATGACGACTTCCTGGAAGCCACGCGCATCGCGGCCGACTTCGCCCGCACCGGCAAACGCGAGGAAGCTCTCGCCGCCTACACCGCCGCCGCCGAGCGCAAGTGCAGCGACCTGCAAAAGTCCCAAGCCCTCGAACAAGCCGCCGCCACCGCACGCGGTCTGCGCAAGTTCCCCATTGCCGAGCAGCTTGCCGCACGCATTCCCATCGAAGCCGTGAAGAAAACTGTCCAGATGCAGAACCTGCTGGACTCCAGCAAAGCCTCGCAAGTCATCGAGCAGTTCGGCAGCGAAGACATCGCGAAGTGGCCCTTCTGGAAACGCGGTGACGGCTATCACGCCAGAGGCCGCGCCTCCGCCATCACCAAGGACAGCAAACAAGCTGAAGCCGACCTCACGCAAGCCCTCGAGTTCTCCAGCGACCCACGCACCCGCGACGCCATCCTCCTGCTGAGCGCCCAGAACCACGAAAACAACCTGAAAGACGACGACCAAGCGCTCACCGCCTATCGAGCAATCGTCGAGGGACGGACCCGCATCGGAGGCGCGGACGAGTATGCCGCGCTGCAGGGCATAGCTCGAATTTTCACCAAACGCGGCCAGTTTGACGAAGCGCTCAAGACGCTCGAACGCGCTGACCTCCCGAATCTGGGAGGCGTGTGGAAAGACAATATCCTCAAGTCCATCGAAGCCGTGAAGGAGGCGCGCAAACCTCAGTAAAGCCAATTGTCATGAAACACATCCTCACCCTTCTCCCTACTCTTCTTCTCACCTCACTCGCCACGCTCCACGCCGCCGACACCTTTCTCGTCGAAAACGGCCAGCCACGCGCTGAGATCATCATTGCCGAAAAGCCTGCGAGGATGACCAAATTGGCTGCGAAGGAGTTGCAGACTTACTTGGAGAAGATCAGCGGTGCCAAGCTGGAGGTCCGCACGGCGCCGTCGGCGGGGAAGGCGCACATCTTCCTCGGCAAGTCGTCGCACACGGAGGCGCTGAAGCTGGCGACGGATGGACTGGAGAACGGCGCGTTTCGCATGGCGTCGGGGGCGGATTGGCTGGCGTTGCTGGGGCCGGACGAGGACTTTGTTCCGATCGAGCCTTGGGGGCGGATGCGCAGCGCGGCGGAGCAGGCGCGGGTGAATGCGGAGTTCGATAAGATCACCGGCGACACGTTTTGGAACCACTTCGGCTACATCTACGCGCGCTATCACAAGGACCTCGATGTTTGGGATTACGATGACCAGGGGACGCTCAATGCGGTGTATGAGTTCCTCCGCAGTCTCGGCGTGCGCTGGTTTGCACCGGGGGAGTTGGGCGAGGTGGTGCCGAAGATGGCGACGATCACGCTACCGGTCGTGAATAGGACGGTGAAGCCGGATTTTGGTTTGAGGCGCTTCACGTTTTACACGGAGCACACTGGCCTTGGCGACAAGGGCATCTGGATGCTGCGGCTGGGATTGAATCAAGCTCACAAGATCGGCGGCATCTCGCAGGTTTGCCATGGAGCCAAGTTTGTCATCATGCGTGACGAGATGAAGCAGACGCACCCGGAGATGTATCTGCTCAACGGCGGCAAACGCGACACCACGACGAAGGGCAGCGGCTATCCCGATCTCAATTCGCCGATCTTTTTCGAGAAGCAGCTCAAATATTCGCGTGCGATGTTCGATCACTTCCACGAGCCCATGCTCAGCATCGACCTCGTGGATGGTTACGGCGGCATGACCTCGGATGATCCGAAGTGGATGGCGCAGCTCACGCCCGAGCGCGGTTGGTCGGGCACGATGTCGGATCAGGTGTGGGGCTACATCAATCGCGTGGCTCTGGAGCTTTATCAATCGCACCCGGATCGCCTTGTGAGCGGCCTCGCCTACAGCGCTTACAAATTGCCGCCGGCGAAGATCGACAAACTCAGTCCGAACCTCGTGCTCATCGAGACGCGTCAGCGCCAGAGCTTCTGGGATGAAACGAAGCGCAGCGAGCACCGCAGCTTGCGCACGGATTGGATGAAGAAGCTCACTTCCGGCAAATACCTCACCTGGGACTACAACATCAACGCCCGCCCCGAGCAGGCCGGACGGCCCGTGATTTACACGAAGCAAATCTCAAGCGACCTGCGCGAGCTGAAAGGCCACACGCTCGGCGAGATGATCGAGATTTATGACCATCCTGCCGGGAAAGAGAACAGCTTCGGCTACGATCCGTTCGCGCTTGAGCACCTGAATCTCTACGTTACCTCGCGCCTCTGGTGGGATGCGGATCAAAATCTCGATGCGCTGCTGACCGACTACTTCACCAGCTACTACGGACCCGCAGCAAAGCCAATGCAGGCCTTCGCGGAGTTCTCCGAGGCCAACTGGATGCACATGGGCCAGGACGGCGCGAAGATCGGCGAGGCGTTCACTTTGCTCGCGGCCGCGCAAGCCGCCGCCGATCCGAAATCGCTCCCCGGACGTCGCATTCAACAGATCGCCGACCTCATGAAGCCGTTACGCACGCTGCAACAGCAGCTCAGCCGCAAGCACGACACCACTCTCGAATACCGCGTCCTTGAAACGAATCAGACCGGCGGAAAGCCGCTGAAAGACAAAGCTTTCGACGGCCAAGTGCTCAAAGACTATTGGACCGACGTGCGCAGCGCCCCGCTCGTGAAACTCACTCCTGAAGCCCCGCGACCCACCGCCAACACGATGTTCCAGATCCAGTGCGAAGGCAGCATCCTGCACATCGGCATCATTTGCCAAGAGCCCGACATGCCCGGCGTCACCATCGCCACCACCACTCCCGACGACCCGAAACTCCTCGAAGGCGATCACATCACCTTGCTCATCGAGACTGCATCCAACAGCTACTACGAGATCGCCATCAATCCGGCTGGCACCGTTCTGGAGATCGACCACGGCAAGGACGGCAAAGGTGTGAAATGGATCTCTGGCGCACAGTTCGCCCTGCATCGCGGCGACAAGCAATGGAGCATCGAAATGCGCCTCCCCATCACCGGCGAAGGCTCCCGCATGATCGACCCGCTCAAAGGCATCGACGGAGCCCAGCCCAAAGATTTGTTCCCCTGGCACTTCAACGTCTGTCGCCAACGCGTGCGCGGCACGACCACCGAGCGCACCGCCTTCTCAGCGACCGGCAAAGACGACTTCTACGTGCCGGAGAAGTTCGCGAAGCTTTGGGGGAAGGGGAAATAAGAAGGAAAGCAAGCAACCCAGACACGACGTTTTGAACCAATAATCGAACCATGAAGCGCAACCTCCTCATCATCTCGCCCCTTCTCGCCATTCTCGGCCAACTCCATGCCGCCACCAGTTCAGCCACGAAAACCAACGTCATCTTCATCCTCGCGGACGATCTCGGCGTTGGGAACGTCGGCTGTTAAGGCGCGGACAACTACAAGACGCCTCACATTGGCAAACTTGCTGCTGAGGGAACGCAATTCATGCATTGCCTCACGGCGAGCAAAAGGAAAGGGTAAGGTGAAGTCAGGCGACACCAGGACGGTTTTGGACATTCTCGCGATTTCTGGGAAACAAAGCGTGATGCCGTGTCATTACTCTTGATGACCGATACTTCTCCAGCCCAGCCCCCGACTCCTGCCGAGCAGGTGCAGTTGTTGTTTGTGCGGCATGAGGGTGCTATCCGGGCCTTTGTGCGGGCTTTGCAGCCATCGCTGGCGGATGCGGATGATGTTTTGCAAGAGACATTTCTCACAGTGTCGCGCAAGGCGTCTTCGTTTGAGCCGGGAACGAATTTTGTGGCTTGGGCGTGTGGCATCGCACGGTTGAAGGTGCTGGAGAGTTTTCGTCAGCAGAAGCGGGCGAATGTGTTGAGTGAGGCGGCACTCATTGCGCTGGCTGATGAGGCGCCGGAGGCTGATCTGACCAGCTTGCGTGAGGAGGCGCTGAGTCGTTGCGTTGAGAAACTCGCTCCAAAGAGTCGCGACCTGCTGTGGCGGCGCTACTCGGGCAGGCAGGATTCGGACGCGATGGCCGATGGCCTCGGCATGACCTCCACCGCGGTGCGTGTCGCACTTTCCAAAGCTCGCGCCTTCCTGCGCGATTGCGTGTCCACCGAACTCAAGAACGCCTCATAAGATGAAACCGAACGAACT
Organism: Prosthecobacter sp.; assembly: GCA_044361885.1. Taxonomy (GTDB): domain Bacteria; phylum Verrucomicrobiota; class Verrucomicrobiia; order Verrucomicrobiales; family Verrucomicrobiaceae; genus Prosthecobacter. Next base: position 22,118 of record JBIKIA010000004.1, read on the forward strand.
CGATGCCCTCATTGATGACTGTCTGGAAGACCGTCTCAGCGAGTCTGATGCCACGCGGCTCAGTGCTCTGCTGGAGCAGTCCGCCGAGGCCCGCGCCCGCTATTGGCAGACCGCTTCCGTGCATGGGCTTCTTGAGCACAGCTTGCAAAATGCATCCCTCCGTGTGGTGACAGGTCAGGCTTTGCCGACGAGTCCAAAAATCAACCGATGGATCATGTGGCGTCCACTCACGGCGGCGGCGGCGGGTTTGGTGATTGGGTTGTTCAGCGCGTCGGTTGTCTTGGCGTATGTGGTGCCTCTGGCTCGGTCCATGACGTTGCTGGATGACAGCTTTGAAGGATCGACGGCGCTCGCTTCCAAGGTGTCACTTGAGCCTGGCGTCTGGCGTGGCGACCATGCGGAGGTCGTCGGAGCTGAGCACGACGTTAAACCTGAGAGCGGTCAGCGCATGTTACGTTTCCTTCGCGAACATTTTCAGGGCAAGCCAAGACCGATGGGCGGACACATCGCGGATGTCTATCGGCTCATTGATCTGCGTGAGCATCGCCAAGAGTTCATCAATGGCGGCGCGGTAGTGCAGGCCTCGGCGAGTGTGAATGCGATGCCGTTCCCGGAGAGCGAGAAGTTTGGCTGTGCGATCTCCATCTTCGCGCTCGATGCAGAATCCTTGCCAGAGAGCGCCAGCTACATCGGCACCGCTTTGGAGAACGAGGCAAATGCGATGGCTCGCAGCAGCCGCACCAAGCTGGACCGTGATCCATCAAGCTGGCAGCGGCTCACCACGGAAATGCGTTTGCCCGCGAACACCGAGTTCCTCGTGGTGCGATTGCACATCAATCAACTGTTCGAATCTGACGACTCATCCACCTTCACTGGCAGCTACGCCGACGATGTGCGCGTGGTGCTCACCCCGCGCAGTCCGCTGCCCTGATCAAATGTCACTTATAGACTCATGCAGTTCACCACAGTGATGAAACACCTACCCATCCTTGTCATTAGCCTTCTCTTGGCTCTCTCGTCCACAGCCCAGGCCGATCCGATCCTGACCTCTTGGTTCACGCAGAACTCCAGCACCCTGGCGCGTGTCGTGCAGACCACGAGCACCTCGACCGGGACGCATGACACCAATGCAGTGACGACGTGGCCCAGCGTCACGCCGAACAACAACACGGGCGGCGCAGCGCAAACGGTGCAGGTTTATGCCGATGTGCAGCGCATCCACTACACGGCGACGGATGTGTATATCAATGCCAGCGGCCTCGCGTCATACACGTTGGGACCGTGGCTGACGGCTGGGAATGGATTGTTCGGCTTCTGGCCTCTGGCGCGGGATTACTCGACACGCATCACGCGCAATCCAGCGCCCGCCGCGACGAAGGTGCGCCACGGCGGCGGCATGATCGGTATGATGGTCAATGGCGTGGCGATCTATGATCTAGGCGATGCGTTTTCCTTCAATCAAACCAACGCCACGGCTCCGACCGCGACCACGGTCACGGGCTCGGATGCCATGGGTGCGACGGGCGATGGCTTCTGGTCGCGTGACGCGTTGGCGGTTGAGGTGGTGACGTTTGACCCGGGCTTTGCCCACCAACCGGGCAACAACGGCCAGTATCACTATCACGCCGAGCCAAAGGCGCTGCGCTATCAGCTCGGCGATAACATGACGGCCACTTTTAACGCGGCGAACAACACCTACAGCTACACCGAGACCGATCCGAGCGGCACCGTGACGCCGACGCATCACTCGCCGCTGCTTGGCTGGTGCTTCGATGGCTACCCGATCTACGGCCCGTATGGTTACTCGTCGGCGATGAATCCCAGCAGCGCGGTCACGCGAATGCGCACAGGCTTCGTGCTACGCAATGCCGCCAATGCGGCGACCTACGGCACGGCGAACATCGTCGTTGATGGACGCATCACTTTGCCCAAATGGGTCGCCGCCGCTCACGGCTATACGTTTGTGCCCAATGCGAACAACGACCACACGCTCATGCCGCTGAATCAATACGGCCCCACCACGGCGACGCTGGCGCTGGGCCGCTACACAGGCGACTACGACTACCTTGGTGATCGCGGCAGAACGCAGGGCGTGGACTTTGATCTCGATCAATACAATGGCCGCAACTGTGTCACGCCGGAGTTTCCGGGCGGCACTTACGCTTACTTCGTCACCATCGATGCGAGCGGCAACACGGCCTTCCCGCACATGCTCAGCAAGCAATACTACGGCACGCAAAACGCCACAAACAACGCGACCATCCCCGGCACCGCCACGCTGCTCTTCAATGGCGGGCCAAATACCAGTGAATCATGGTCCGGCGGTCCAGCGATCAACTCCGCGAGCGGCAATGTCACGCTGACATGGAGCAGCGTGGAAGGCGGCACCTATCAAGTCGAAGCGTCCTTGAATCTCACGAGCTGGTCACCCATCGCCACCGGAGTGAGTGCGGCATCGAATAGCACCCAAACCGCCGTCACGGAAAACGCCGCCGCTTTGCCCGCGAACAACACGCGGCGCTTTTACAAGGTCACGCGCACCGGCACCGCTACCTACGATCCTGCTTACACCGGGCAATGAATCCATGAAACTCACTCTCTTTCTCGCCCTCCTCACCGTCTCGGCTATCGGCGTCGAACCTGCGTTTTTCAGTGCCAAGCCGGGTTCACTAACCAAAGCCAAGACCCAACTCGCCGCTGGCGATAAGCAACTCGCCAAAGCACTCAAGAAGCTCGTCAAAGACGCTGACAAAGCTTTGGTCGAAGCACCGCCTGCCGTGACGAATAAGGAGAAGCTCCCACCCAGCGGCGATAAGCATGACTACATGAGCGTCGCGCCGTATTTCTGGCCGAATCCCGAGACCAAAGACGGTCTGCCGTATTTGCGGCATGACGGCAAAGTGAACCCCGAGAGCCGCGATCCAAAGGCGAATGACAGCCCCGCCATCAAGATCATGGGTGATAACGTCGAGACCCTCGCGCTGGCCTACTCCTTCACCGGCAACGAAACCTATGCGGAAGGTGCGGCCAAAGTCGCCCGCGTCTGGTTCCTCGACCCCGCCACGCGCATGAACCCGCATTTGAAGTATGCGCAGGCCATCATGGGCGTGAATGACGGACGCGGCACCGGCATCCTCGAAGCTCTGCACATCTCAGTCGCTGCCGATGCACTGGGTTTGCTCGCCGAATCCAAAGCATGGACAAAAGACGATCAAAAAGCTCTCAAAGAATGGCTCCGCACTTACCACGATTGGCTCATCCAAAGTGACCCTGGCAAAGACGAACATCGAGCCAAAAACAACCACGGCACCTTTTACGACGTGCAAGCCGTGAGAATCGCTCTCGTGATTGGTCGCATCGACCCCGCCAAGCGCATCCTCGAAGAAGCCAAACAACGCCGCATCGCCGTGCAGATCGATCCCGATGGCAAACAACCCCTCGAACTCGACCGCACCACCTCATTCAGCTACTCACGCTTCAACCTCTTCGCGCTCACCGAACTCGCCACGCTCGGCGAACACGCGGGAGTCGATCTCTGGAACTACACCACGGAAGACGGTCGCAGCATCCGCAAAGCCATCGACTTCATGCTACCCTACGCCGACGTGCCGCCGAAGCCCTGGACGCTGCCGCAGATCAAAGACAAGCACGAGTCCGAATTCATGCCCATCTTCCGCCAAGCCACCCTCGCCTACGGCAGTGAGGCCTACGAAGCCGTCATCACGAAGTATGAAGATTCGCCGAGTAAGCGCTTTCAGCTCTTGTTTGTGAAATTGCACTAATGATCCACTTCATGAGCCGCCTCTTGCTAATTGCCGTTGTCCTCCTTGCTCGGGTTTCGCTCGCTGCACCGCTGCCGCTGAAGGTATTCATCCTTGCCGGGCAGTCCAACATGGAAGGCCAGGCGGTCGTCGATCTCGAAGGCAAGGATTACAACGGTGGCCAAGGCACCCTGGCCAAGCTGATGGAGGATCCCGTGAAAGCTCCCTTGTTTGCACATCTCAAAGGTGCCGACGGAAAGTGGGTCGTGCGCGGCGATGTGTCGGTCCACTATCAGCGCGAGGATCGTCCTCTGCTGGCTGGACCACTGACCTTTGGTTTCTCGGTTTACGGGGACGTGCATCACTTCGGGCCAGAACTCCAGTTCGGCCATGTCATGGGTGATCACTTTGAAAACAAAGTGCTGCTCATCAAGACAGCGTGGGGCGGCAAGAGCCTGCATCGCGACTTTCGCCCGCCTTCTGCTGGCGGCGAGGTCGGGAAGTATTACAAGCTCATGCTCGATCAAGTGCGCGAGGCCCTCGCGAACATTCAAAACTACGAACTCGCAGGCTTCGTCTGGTATCAGGGTTGGAATGACGGCTGCATGCCAAAAACCGCCGCCGTTCCCGAATATGAACAGAACCTAGTGAACCTGATCAACGATGTGCGCCGTGAGTTTGCCGTGCCGGGGCTCCCCGTCGTCATCGGTGAGTTGACAGGGCCATGGTTCAAGGCGGAAGGCGACTGGGAGCGACTGCGCAAGGCCCAAGCGGCGGCGGCGAACCGCTTGGAGCACGCCGCGTTTGTTCCCACACATGACTTCGTTCGCAAGGCGGAGGATTCCCCCAACCCAGGCCACGGCCATCACGAGTTTGGCAATGCAGAGACCTACTTCCTTGTCGGAGATGCCTTGGGCAAGGCCATGACCAAACTACTTTCAAAGTGAAACCACATACACGTCGGCATTTTATCGCCTGCTCCGTAGCTGCAAGCTTGGCGCCCAGCACAGGCATCACGGTTGAGCCTGACAGCTCCGACATCTGCATCTACGGCGGCACGGCCAGTGGTGTCATGGCGGCAGTGACTGTGGCTAAACAAAAACGCAGCGTGATCATCATTGAGCCGAGTCGGTGGCTTGGAGGCATGACGGGCGGGGGCTTGAGCCATGTGGACTGGGGACGCGAGAAGGCGGTGGGCGGCACGGCTTTGAGCATCTTGTCGAAGAACTACGACGATGCGCAGTATCGGCAGGTGTTTCGGGATTTGGTGAAAAAATACCGCATCCGCGTGATCCATGAGCATCGCGTCAGCGCGGTGCAGAAGGACGGCGCGAGCATCCGCAGTATCACGCTGGATCATGCTCCGCCGGATGCTTTGGGCTGCCCGGTGGCGACTCCGACGAAGGCGAGTGCGATGACGATCACCGCGCGGGTTTTCATCGACTGCTCGTATGAGGGCGATCTCATGGCGCGGGCGGGTGTGAGCTACACCTGGGGCCGCGAGAGCCGCGATGAGTATGGTGAATCACTCGCCGGTGTGCGGCCGAATCTCGCCGTGTATGAGATCGACCCGTATGTGATGCCGGGCGATACGAAGAGCGGTCTGCTGCCCTTTGTGCAGGACATGAAAGCACAGCCGGAAGGAAGCGCGGATCGGCTGACGATGGGTTACGGCTTCCGCTGGAAGTTCAGCAAGGACGCGGATCGTCTGCCCATCCCTGCGCCGGAGTACTACGACCCGAAGCAGTGGGAGCTGTATCGTCGTGGCTTCAAGAACAAGGCCAAGATCGACGAAGGCCGCCGCATGAAGGGCAAGCTCGGTTTCTATGAACTTGCGGGCGGACGCATCCACTCCATCGGCCAGGGCAATCTCGCCCGCGCTTTGCTCGCCCCGACAAACTATGGCAGCAACGCCGAGTATCCCGATGGCGACTACGCCACCCGTGCCCGCATTTGGAAAGCAGACCAGGAGTTCATGCGCGGCATGACGCACTTCCTCCGCACCGACGATTGCGTGCCGGACAAGTTCAAACAACTCGCCACCGAGCTCGGCTTGCAGCGCGGCATTTTCGATGACACCCAAGGATGGCCCCACCAACTCTATGTGCGCGAGGCACGTCGCATAAAGTCCGACTACGTCATCACTCAAAAAGACCTCGAAGGCAGCACCGATCCCGCGGACAGCATCGGCCTCGCCTCCTACGGCGTGGATGACTGGCCGTATGCAACGTATGTCCACGAAGGCAAAGTGGCGCTCTACGGCGGCGAGTTCTCCATGCTCTACCTCGATGACAAGCACGAAGGCATCTACAAGATCCCGTATCGAGCCATCACGCCGAAACAAAGCGAGTGCACCAATCTCCTCGTGCCCGTCTGCGTCTCCGCCAGCCACATCGCCATGACCTCCATCCGCATGGAGCCCGTCTGGATGATCCTCGGCGAATCCGCCGGAGTCGCCGCCGCGATGGCCGTGGCTGAAAACTTGCCTGTGCAGCAGATTGAATACAGCCAACTCAAAGCCAAACTGATCGCACGCAAACAACGCCTCACACGCTCATGAAACAACTCATCACCCTCCTATCGGCACTGACCTTGCTATTCGGTCAAATTCACGCCGCTGATAAACCCAACGTCATCTTCATCCTCGCCGATGATCTCGGTATCGGAAACATCGGATGCTATGGCGCGGACAACTACAAGACGCCGCACATCGACAAGCTGGCGGCGGAGGGCACGAGGTTCACGCAGTGCTTCACAGCGGCACTTTGCGGGCCATCACGGGCGATGATCATGACCGGGCGCTATGCCTTCCGCAATGGTTCGAGCAATCAGGATGCATGCACGGTCATGCCGAACAAGGAATTGCAATTGGGCCGCGCCTTTCAGAGCGCGGGTTACAAGACAACGTCCATCGGCAAGTGGGGTCAGCTTCCAGGCGAGCCGGACGAGGCGGGCTTCGATGATTACCTGCGCTTTAACGGCAGCGGCGTTTATCGAAACAAAAAAGAGGGCAAATTCGAGGAGTATCTCGTGAACGGCAAGGAATTGAAACTCGGCAATGATGAATACATGCCCGACCTCATGCATGAGCACATGATGAAGTTCATCAAGAAGCACAAAGATGAGTCCTTCTTTGTCTATTACCCGATGTCGAGCGTCCATGGCGATCTGCTCCCGACTCCCGACAGCGCCTCCGGCAGCACGGACCTCATGGCGGACAACATCGCTTACATGGACAAGCTCGTCGGCAAGCTGATCACCGAACTGGAAGCGCTCAAGCTGCGCGAAAACACGCTCATCATTTTCATGGGCGACAACGGCACGGGCAAAGGCCAGTCCGAACGCGCGACCATCGGTGGAAAGGTGCTGTCTGGCATGAAAGGAACCATGCTCGAATGTGGCGGTCTTGTGCCCATGATCGCCAACTGGCCCGACAAAACGCCCGCAGGCAAAGTCAGCGCCGACTTGATCGACTCCACCGACTTCCTGGCAACGTTCGCGGAACTCACAGGTGGCACTTTGCCCAAAGACACGATCTTCGACGGCCACAGCATCGCTCCGCAACTCCGTGGCGAAGCAGGCACGCCGCGTGAGTGGGTCTATAATCAACTCGCCGCCATGTGGTATGTGCGTGATGCGAAATGGAAGCTCAACGAAAAGGGTGAACTCTTCGACATGAGTGATGCACCCTTCACCGAGAAGTTCGTCACGGGCGATCATCCTGCCCGCACCAAACTCGGCGCCGTGCTCGCAAAACTGGACCCCGCAGGCGGCATCCCCGACAGCGGCGATGGAACTGGTCGCCACGCGAACAAGGACAAGAAAAAGAAGGCTGAGGAGCCCATGAAAAAGCCCGAAACACCGCCAACAAACACGATGAGCGCCGAGGACGCCGAACGCGCCGCGAAGTTCGACAAACTCGACGAAGACAAGCTCGGCAAACTCACCCGTGACTACTACACCACCCACCAATCTGATGCGGCCGCTGCTGGCAATCGCTTCGATAAATACGACACCGACAAAGATGGGTTCGTCAGTCGTGACGAATACATCACGAAGGGCAAAGTCACGAAGTAGGACCGACGCTTTCTAACAACCGACAGCCACCCCTTTCCCAAGACCCCATGAAATCCACGCTCCTGCTTCTTTCGTCATTCGTCATTCTGCATTCGTCATTCGCCGCGCGGCCCAACATCCTCTTCATCGCTGTCGATGACCTGCGGCCACAGCTCGGTTGCTACGGAGACAAGCTCATTAAATCGCCCAACATCGACCGCATCGCAGCTCTTGGCATCGTGTTTGAAAAAGCTTACGTTCAGCAGGCCGTGTGCAGCCCTTCACGCACCGCCATCATGACCGGCTTGCGACCGGACGTGACCAAAGTTTGGGACTTGGAGACGCACTTTCGTCCTGCACAGCCGGATTCCATCACGCTGCCACAGCACTTCAAAGCGAACGGTTATCAATGTGAAGCGCTGAGTAAAATCTACCACAAAGGGCATGAAGATGGCCGCTCCTGGACAGCGCCGCATTGGTATCCCTTCGGTCGATCCGTGGACACCGATCCCGTGGATTGGACCAAGAAGATCGTCACCAAACATGACGTGAATGTGCTCGAATACTCCTCGCCCGAGGCCAACGACACCTCCGTCAAAAAGAAGGACAAGGAAGCCAAAGGCGGACCCGCCTTTGAGATCAGCCCCAAGGATGACAGCGATCTCCCCGATGGTGCCACGGCAAACGAAGCCGTGAAGCGACTCGCAGCCCTTAAGGCCAAGGGCGAGCCCTTCTTCCTCGCCGTTGGTTTCTTGAAGCCGCATCTGCCTTTTGTTGCGCCGAAGAAATACTGGGACCTCTACGAGCCCAGCAGCATCCCTTTGCCAGCCATCGATCATTTGCCTGAAGGCGCTCCGCCTTATGTCGGCCACACCAATGGCGAGATTCATAACTACCCCGGCGTCCCGAAGGAAAACCCCATCCCCGCTGAGTTCGCCAAGACCCTGCGTCACGGCTACTATGCCTGCATCAGCTACATGGATGCCCAAGTAGGCAAGGTGCTCGATGCGCTTGAAAAGGAAGGTCTCGCTGACAACACTATCATCGTGCTCTGGGGTGATCACGGTTGGCAGCTCGGCGATCACGGCCTCTGGCACAAGCACACCAACTTCGAGATCGCCACCCGCGCACCGTTGCTCATCAGCGTGCCAGGATCGAAGAGCGCAGGCCAGAAGTGCGCTGCGCCAGTCGAGTTCGTCGATGTGTATCCGACGCTCGCTGAGCTTTGCAACCTGCCCAAGCCCACCGGCCTCGGCGGCAGCAGCATCAAGGACTTCATCGACAATCCATCCGCACCCTCCAATGATGTCGCCATCAGCCAATACCCAAAGAAGGCACCCGAGGGCCAAGTCATGGGCTACAGCATTCGTAACGATCGCTACCGCGCCACCTTCTATCGCCTGCGCAACAGCTCCCAGATCGTCGGCACCGAACTCTACGACGAGCAATCCGACCCCAATGAAACCGTCAGCCTCGCTAGCAAACCCGAGCACAAAGAACTGCTCGCCACCCTCGCCAAACACCTCCCACCCGTAGGCTCCGACGCCAAACCCGAAGGTGCAGAACCCGTGAAGGGCAAAAAGAAAAAAAAGGATAAACCCGCAGATCCCACCCCTGCAACCTCCACCGATGAGCGCGGCGCACGTTTCGACATGCTGGACAAAGACAAAGCCGGCAAACTCACTCGTGAGTATTACACCACCCACCAGTCCGATGCCGCCGCCGCCGCCGAACGCTTCAATAAATACGACACTGATAAAGACGGCCTCCTCAGCCGCGAAGAGTTCATTGGAAGAGGGAAGCAGCCGGAGAATTAGTCACACACATTGAGAGGCTTCTTCAAACAGTGCGCTTCTTCCATGCCCACCGCGCAAGGCAACCACGCAACCCACGATTACGCCGAACGCATCCACGAGCGGCTGCCGCGTCGCCTGCAGGATCTGCGGGAAGTCACATGGCTGAGCATGTATGCCCTGTGGCAAAAATGTGGCGTGTCGCGGGACACCATCAGCCGCATCGAAGGTGGTGAAACCATTACCGGAGTGCACGTGCTCGCGCGGCTGGCCTGGGGTGTGGCGGAGACGCTTGAGGGCTTTTCAGCGGCATCGAGAATCAGTAAAATGGTTCGCACAGCCCCTCTGTGCGGATTGAGCGGAAGCAATGCCATGAATCGCACAGAGGACTGTGCGGACCACTCTCAAAACCATACCCTTCGCCCCCACCAAACCCGCGAACAACTCGCCGAACTCCTCGGCAGAGATGCGCAGTCAGTTCACCTCGCTCAATGCCGACATCCAGCAGCGTGCGACTTTGAATGACCTGAACAACGCCATCACGAATGCTCTCCAGCAAACGAGCACCAACAGCAACGGTGTGAGCACCTTGGGCCAAGGTGCCGAGGGCGGCTACAACCAGAGTCAGATGTAGGATTTGATCAACAAAGTGGATGAGCTGATCAACGCGCTGCGGCGTTAGACCTTCACACCGCATCACTCATCAGTGACGGGCTTTTTTTCTCAGCCGACGCTTGCGGTTGGGATTAGGGTCATGGTGTGGCCGTTTTTGTCATCCCGAGCTGATCAAAGAGAAACGCCAGCACATCCGCGCGCTGCGCGATCTTCTCGGAGAGCGCGGTGCCCATGCCGTGGCCGGAGGCGGAGCTGAATCGGGCGAAGATCGGATGATCGGAAGTCGTCGCGGCTTGAAGTCGGGCGGTCATGCGGCGGGAGTGCGCGGGGTTCACGCGGCCATCGGTTTCGCCTGCGAGGAAGAACACGGCGGGATACGCGGTGCCGTCTTTGACGTTGTGAAAGGGCGAGTAGGCGTGCAGAGCGCGGAACTGCGCCGGGTCCTTCACGGTGCCGAACTCCGTGACGTTGAAGGCTCCGTTGGGATCAAGCTCAACACGCAGCATGTCATAGAGACCGACGTGAGCGACGACGGCACGAGCGAGCCCCTGATGCTGCGTGAGGAAGGCTCCCATGAGCAAACCGCCGTTGCTGCCGCCTTCGACGGCGAGTTTGTCGGACCGGGTGTAGCCTTGCTTGATGAGGTGCTCGGCACAGGCGGCGAAATCATCGAACACGTTTTGTTTGTTCGTTAGATTACCTGCGAGATGCCACTCCTCGCCGTATTCGCCGCCGCCGCGAATATTAGCGACAACGTAGATGCCGCCGCGATCAAACCACAGTCGATGCTCAAAGTTAAACACGGGTCTCATGCTGTGACCGTAGCCGCCGTAGGCGTAGAGCAGCGCAGGATTACTGCCATCGAGCGGTGTACCTTTGCGGCGCAGAATGTTGATGGGAACTTTGGTACCGTCCTTGCTGGTGGCGAAGTCACGCACGGCCTCGATGTCGCTGAAATCGACGGGTGAGGTGTTGAAGAGAGCGGTCTTCTTCACTCTCATGGCGGCAGGGTCGTGGAGCATCCATGCGGCAGGTGCGACGAAGCTCGTCTGGCGAAAAAGCATACCTGACTCCACCTCAATGAGTCCACCTACGCCTCTTGCTGCGGGCAACGGCACTTCCCGTTCGTTCTTCCCTTCGAGATCAAATTGCCGAATGCGTGAGGGGCCGCCGATCATGTCCGACACAAAGAGAAACTGTGCCGTGGGAGTGATGCCCTCGATCACAGCCTCACTTTCAGGCACGATCACCTCAGCATCGGCCAGAGTGTCACCGACGCCGAGTCGCAGCACCTTGCCGCGTGGCGCATTTTTGACGGAGCGAAGATACAGGCTCGCTCCATCATGACTGAAGGTGATTTCTTTAACACCGTCCTCATGTCGCGTGAGTTGTCGCCAAGCCGCCGCGTCTTTCGTCTCGCGGAGGTAATGGGCGAACTCGCCGCCATCGCCATTGGCCACACTGGCGAGCAGCCATCGTCCGCCGTGAGAGGTTTCGAGATGAATCTCGGCGATGCGTGGGAAGTCGCGGCCAACCAAGTATCCGTCACTACTCGCAGCCGTGCCGAGCTTGTGAAAATAGATCTGCTGATAGAAGTTCAAGTCCGCCTCGGGCTTCTCGCCACGATGCGGATAGCGCGTGTAAAACACCGCGCTGCCATCAGGCGTCCACGCCGCGCTACCGCCGCCCGTGGGGTATTGCACACGAGGGATGCGATCCGGCAAATACTCACCCGTGTCGGTGCAATAGAAGTGCAATGTGCCGTCTTCGCTGCCGTGTTCAGAGAGGCATACTGCAATGAGTTTCCCATCCGGCGACGGCACAAACCAATCCATCGCCACCTGCCCCTTCGGTTCGATCTCATTCGGATCGAGCACCACCTTCTCCGACGCTAAATCATCCGCTGAAGCCAGCGTCACGAGCAACCGCTGCTGCTTCGGCGGCTGGAACTTCAGTGCAAACAGTCGCCCAGGTCGTGCAACGATGCCGCTGTGCGATGGCGTGTCCTTGGCATACAGCGCCGTGAGTTGCGCCTCGATCCCAGAGCGGTCCGGCCGCGCATCGAGCCAAGCCCGCGAGTATTCGTTCTGCGATTGCTTCCAAGCCTTCACCGCAGACGATCCCGACTCCTCCAGCCAGCGATATTCATCCACAACCTTCACGCCGTGATACTCATCGCTGACGGGTTTTTTTTCGGTCGGTGGAGCGGCAGCGGAAAGGGACATGGTGATGGCGAATGATGTAATGATGTGCCT
>JBIKIA010000108.1:0-11520 GCA_044361885.1 Prosthecobacter sp.
GACGCGGGTGAGGCGGTTGATGCCCGCGACATCCGCGATGGTGGGGATCATGACGATGTCCTTCGTGCCGACGTAGGGCGCGGTGTTGCCACTGGCGAGCGTGCTGACCATGACCTTCGGGAAGCCGATGGGCAGTCCGCGCATCGCTGCCGTGCAGATGGCCGTGCCGCCACCGCCGCCTAGGGAGATGATGCCCTGCACGCGACCGCTTTCCACGAGGTCGGCCACGATCTTGGCCGCGCCTTTGGCCATGAGCGTCACGCATTCGCCCCGATCCTGGCGGGCCAGTACCGCCTTCCAGTCATCCGCACCCGCAGCGGCGACTTCATCCGCGCTGATGTCCGGTGTGATGCCCGGCGCGGCCAGACTGCCCGCATTGATGAGCAGGGTATCAAAGCCACGCCCACGAATGCACTCGGCGAGGAAGCCGTGTTCGGGGCCTTTCGAGTCAAACGTGCCGAGGATGGCAATGGTGGGCATGGTCAGTCAGTGCGGGTGAGATTAAACGAATACGAACCCAGTGAACGAAACTGGCGCTCACTTCTCAAGCCCGCCCTTCCACTTTCGCCTCACTGAAATCCACTCCGACAGTTGGATCAGCGCAAGTAGCGGCTCATCTGTGTCTTGAGCGGTTTTTGAAGGATGCCTGTGGCGATGCCTGCTCCGTAGAGCCGCTCATTCTGGGATTTGAGGTCGAAAGGCTTCTCAGTCGCCTGGACGATCCATCGGGCGAGCTCACGTCCGGTCTTTTGATCCACAAGGGTGATCTCGACGGTGAGATTGGAGTAAATGATCGCATTGCCTTGGGAGCGGAGCACGGAGGTGCGCACGGTGTAGCCGCTCTGGCGTGACTGACTGCCCAGCAGGACCTGGCATCCCATGGATTCAAAGCCACGCCGGATCTCTTCACTGAGAGCTTGGGCCACGGCGGGTTTGAGTTTGCCAATGACGGGCGACTGGTCAGGCAGGAGAACTTCGACTAGCCGGCTTCTGTCGAGCGAGACAGGAGCTATGGGCTCAGCAGTGCCGCTGACGCGAAGGATGCGGGTGGTGATGACTTCTTCACGCGGAGCGACAGGTTCGGCGGCTGTGGCGGATGTCGATACGGGCGCGGGCTGAGCCTGGGGTGCTTTCTCCTCACGACTGGAGGCTGCCATCTTGGCAATCAGAATGATGAGAGCGATGGACCCAAGAATGATGGCCGCTTCGCCACCACCAACGCCGCCTCCGCCACCCGCAGGCACGTAGATGGGTGTGTAGTAGGAGCCCCCCGAACTTCCAGCGTTACTGGCCGTGGCATTGGAGCTGTTGCCCGGGATCTGGCGGGTGGTTTGCTTCTTATCCACCGTGTAAGTGTAGCGGTAGGGGCGTCCACCCATCTCCTTTTCGGCGACAGTGTGGAAGGTCTCGATGGCAGCCGTGGGATTCAGAATGAAACTCCCATCCATATCAATCTTCACACCGCCGGTGGCCGTGCGGGTGATCTTTTTGTTCACGAGCGAGCGATCAAGCGCCGTCATCTTGGCTGTGGAGGTGCAGCCGACCAGAGAGATGATGACGAGATGCGCGGTGATGATTTTCCAAAGCTTCATGGGTGAGAATGCTTTAGAAGAAAGGCTCTCCGCAGCAACTCACAAAGTCGCCTTCTTCACCTTGCCGAAGTCGGTGCCGAGGAAGCGCCTGGCCATGGCTTCGGCCTGCTCGGAGAGGTCGGTGAGGTAGATGTCCAGGGTGGGCTTGGACTTGGCTTTGCGGAGGAGGTGCTGCTGCTCCAGGACGCGCTGGGTGTGGGCGGCGCAGGTGCTGGCGCTGTCCACGAGGCGGACTTTTTTCCCGAGCATCTTCTTCAGCACGGGCATGAGCAGGGGGTAGTGCGTGCAGCCGAGCATGAGGGTGTCGATGCCTTTGTCCAAGAGGGGGGCGAGATACTGCTTCAGCACGAGCTTCAGAGCGGGGTGGTCGATCCAGCCTTCCTCGACGAAGGGCACGAGCAGGGGGGTGGCGGTGGCGTGGATTTGCAGGCCGGGGCGGCGCATGGCGAGGGCGTATTGGTAGGCGCTGCTGCGGATGGTCCCGGCGGTGCCGATGATGCCGACGCGCTCGCACTTGGTGTCTGCCAGGGTGGCCTCGACGCCGGGCTCGATGACGCCGATGACGGGGACGCGAAAGGTGGCCTGAAGGGTGGGCAGGGCGTGGGCGGTGGCGGTGTTGCAGGCGACGATGACGGCCTTGACGCCATGACCGACGAGGAACTGTGAGTCCTCGACGGAGAAGCGGCGGATGGTGTCGGGTGACTTTGACCCGTAGGGAACGCGGGCTGTATCGCCAAGATAGACGATGGACTCCTGAGGCAGCAGCTCACGCAGGGCACGCACGACGGTGAGTCCGCCGACGCCGGAGTCGAAGACGCCGAGGGGGGCTTGAGAGAGATCAGGAGAGGGCATGAGATGCGCGAGTGGAAGCGCGGACAGGGCAGGGGAGCAAGGCGAGATTGGGATGTGCCCCTTTTACTCCGCACTCAGCCCATGAGCCCGTCGATGTTGATGAGGTGAAGTTGGCGGCCATTGGCTCCGTCGGGAGCATCGATGCAGACGAGTTTTTCATCTCGGCTGCTGCGCGGGTGGCAGTCCACACGCCATTCGCCTTTGTATTCGGGCGGCTGAGGGAAGTAGCCGAGGTCGATGCGCTTGTTTGTGGCGATGTGATACAGGTGCGGCGTCTGGATGCGGCGAACGCCTTTGGGGTAGGTGTCGTTGAGGATCCATTCGTTGTTCTTCAAATAGGTGAGATGGCCGCTGCCATCGAGCACGCCATGGCCGATCTCGGCAACGATGCCGCTGTCTTTGTCCTCGAAGAGGAAGTCGCCCCACTCTTTGTTACCCAGCCAGTCTTTGGCCTGCGAGAGGATGTGCGTGGCATCGCGCCAGATGAAGTGGGAGGCGTAGCCATTCGGGATGACGATGCGCAGGTCGCTGCCATCCATGTTCGCGGTGATGAGGCGCGTGAGATGGCCGCCCTTTGGCTGCGTCCAGCGGTGCAGCATGATGAAGCGCTTCCCATCCGGCCCGACGAGCAGATGATAGGCGTGGTGCTTCGAGGTGGGGTGGTTCTCCATCACCGTGCCGGTCTTGGAGAGTAGATCGTGGCTGACGATGAGCTTCTCCGCGCCCGTCTCCAGGTTCACATGCGTGACGCCGCTGCCTGTGGGTGCCATGTCGTCAAAGAAGCGGTCTTTGATGCCTGCGTAACCATAACCGGGGCGGCAGTCGGCCACGCGGGAGAAGTCGCACGACACAGCCTCATTGCCGTTCGGTGCCAGAGCGTAGATGGGCGCGGGCAGGGTGTGCTTCTCCATCGTCTTCACGTCGAGGATGTGGCAGACGTATTTGCCTTGCTCGCGGTCATTCCAGATGACCTTGGACTCGGTGCCGGGGATCCACTGCAACATGCAGCCCTGCTGCCAGTTCCAGGCGTTCGACTTGCCGAGCGGGATCCATTTGTCGCCATCCTGGAGGTCCACCATGCCCACCTCGATCACGTCATCGCCGGTGGGCGAGCGATGCTCGAAGCCGACCTTGTTGCTGAGGACGAAGCGGTTGTCGGGGGAGAACTGGAGCTTGTCGTAGTAGGCGAACCAGTGGAAGCCGGGGCCACGCGTGATGATGCGGGTCGGCGGGAACTTCGGTGTCTCCTGGCCGCGAAGGGCGAAGGGGGCGAGGGCGAGCGTGGAGAGAAAGTGGCGGCGTTGGGTCATGAAAAGCAGTACGTCGAGAAGGGACATGCTTTTCGCCCGTATGTGAAGCCATGCTTCGCCTCACCCTCCTCTTTCTTGCCACCACCGCTCTCGCTGAAGACTGGCCGCAGTTCATGTTCAATGCAGCGCACTCGGGCAATGCGGCGGCAGTGGATCTCGATGTCGAGAAGCTGGGCCTGCAAGGCGCGGTGGCGATGACGGATGGCATCTACACCTCGCCTGTGGTTGCGGGTGGCAGGGTGTATGTCGTGGATGGCTCGGGCTGCGCGGCCTGCTTTGATGCGGCGACACTGAAGGAAGTGTGGCGCTTCCAAAGCAAAGGCGGGAAGCAGAACGTGAACAATGTCTCCTCGCCTGCCATCGCGGGGAAGCACCTCCATTTCGGCACCTCGGCGGGCATCCACTATGTGCTGGATCGCGAAACAGGCGCGGTGCTGAAGGAGATCGACTGCGGGGAGCCCATCTTCAGCACGCCGGTGGTGGCGAAGGACCGGGTGTACGTCGCCACACTCGGCGCGCAGGTGCTGGCGCTCACCCATGCGGGTGATCAGCAATGGAAGTGGGACTTCGTGAAGGAAGTCGTCGGCTTCGATGGCAATCGCTGGAGTGGCGAGGCATGGGCGAAGTTCTGTGAGGAGCGCATGTTGAAGACCCTGAAGCCAGGTGCCAAGCCGACCTCCAGCGATGGTCGCGTGAACTGGAAAGATCACTTTGTTTGTTCGCGCGACATCTGCCTGATCAAAGGCAACGTCGTGGTCATTCCTGCCGGTGGCCGCACGCTCTTCCTCGAAGACACGGGTGCTGCGCCGAAGCTCAAAGCCACGGGCGAGATCCCCGACTGGTCGGGCAAAGAGTATCCCGCGACCTTTGGCCAGAGCGCCGATGATGAAGGCAACGTCTATGTCCAATGGCACCGCCGCGACAATGCAGGACGGGTGGACATCATGCGCCTCGAAGGCGACGCGCTGAAAGTCGGCGAATTCGTGGCAGGCACCGAAACGAACATCCGCATGGATGGCCTGCTCAGCTTCTCGCCTGTCGCGATTCGTGGAAGTGATGTGTTTCGCGTGAAGCCGGAGACGGATCGCGGGCTGATCAGGCACAACATGAGCACGAAGGAGATGAAGACGCTGAGCGGTGCGGGTTCCATTGCGCCGCCGGTGCTCACGAAGCGGCATGTGATCTTTGGCGGCTTCGACGGCTCCGTGAAAGTGGTGCCTCTCGACGGTGGCAAGACGATGGAATTGAAGACCCTCAATGCATCCATCACAGCACCCGTGGCCGTGGCTGACGGACGCATCTATGTGCCGAGCGAGGACGGCTCGCTATACCTGTTCGTGTCGAAGCCTGCAACCACTCAAACGGAGTTCCTTGGCCCTTTGGTGTCGAGCATCCGCAGTCCCCTCACCGGCAAGCTCGCCGATGCGAAATACGACTGGTACACGAACTACGGCAACTTCGCGGGCACGAACTCAAATGATCAGCAACTCGCGCCGCCGTTGCGGATGCGTTGGGCGCGCCGTCTCGAAGGCACGGTGAAGCATCTACCCGTCTGCGGCGGCGGACGCATGTACACCCACACGGCGGAGGGCCAGATCATCGCCGTCGAGCAGGACACAGGTCGCCTGGTGTGGCGGAAGTGGTGGCCGGATGTGTATTTGAGCTTCACCTCGCCGCTCTACATCGACGGCAAGCTGCTCATCCCGCAGGCGGGCATGAAGAAGTCCTTCGTGCGCTGTCTCGATGCCGCGACAGGCAAGATGCTCTGGGAAGCGCCCTTCACCGGTAGCCCGAGTTGGAGTCGACAGTTCCCGCCCGTCGTCGCGGGAAAGGTCGCCATCTATGCCTCAGGCACGGGCGACTATGCAGCGCAGGGCAGCGAGAAGCCCTGGACCTTTGGCGGCGACCTCGTGAAGCCCGCCGACGGCCGCGAGGTGATGAGCTTCATCTACTCGAACGACAACCCGTATTACCCGAAGAACCATCATCCGCGCGTATGGGCCTGGGATCTCGAAACGGGCAAGGTGGTGTGGGAAAAGGACTTCTTCGACCAGGGGCGCGGTGGCAATGACTGCGGCATCTGCGTGCTCGACGGCAAGCTCTACTACAGCGTCTTCTTCGGCTACGATGCCGAGACGAAGCGGCGTCGTGGTCTGCCGGTGGAAAACAACGGGCTCACCTGCTGCATTGATCCGCAGACAGGCAAGATCCTCTGGCAGACGAATGAGTATTACGTCACCGCCAAATGCACTCTCAGCGCTCGCGACGGCAAGCTCTACATCGGCGGCTACAACAAGGCGAACGCGGGCACCGAGGACCGTCATGTGTGGTGCCTCGATGCAAACACCGGCAAGCTCATCTGGAAGTCCGATGCCGTGACCAGCGCGCTGAATGTCGTCAGCGTCGGCGAGCGCTTCATCTTCTCCAACGCCCTGCGCGGCAAAGGTAACATCTTCGATCGCGAGACCGGCAAAGTGACCTACAGCATCCTAACGAACTACGCCTGCTGCCGCTTCACCATGAGCGAGCCGTATGTGCTCGGCGCGAACATGGACATGATCGACCTCTCCCAGGACGGCAAACTCGTCTCCACCGGACCAGCGATTGATTCACGCGAGTGCCTCGGAGCCGTCGTCAGCAATGGTCGCATCTTTTACACGTCACAGGCGAGCGGCTTCGTCGTCTCGCAGACCTATGGGCCAGAGTCGGCAAAACTGCCTCCGGCTTGGGAAGTGCGGGACTGACCTGCTCAGGCGAGGATCGGCTTGATGACCTTTGCTGGATCGACACCTGTGAGTCGGAAGTCGAGGCCTTGAGAGCGGACGCTGAGGCGTTCGTGATCCAGTCCGAGTTGATGCAGGATCGTGGCGTGGATGTCGTGGACGTGGACGGGATTCTCCACGGCTCCGAAGCCAAACTCATCTGTCTGTCCATAGATGGTGCCGGGCTTGAAACCGCCACCGGCGAACCACATGGTGAAGGCGTCGATGTGATGATTGCGTCCGGTGGATTCGCGGACTTCGCCCATCGGAGTGCGGCCAAACTCGCCTCCCCAGACGACGATGGTGTCGTCAAGCAGTCCGCGCTGCTTGAGATCCTTCACGAGCGCGGCACAAGCTTGGTCGATGTCGGCACACTTCAGCGGCATGTGCTTCTCCAAATTCTCCGTGGGGCCACCGTGGTGATCCCAATTGGTGTCGTAGAGCTGCACGTAGCGGACGCCGCGTTCGACGAGTCGGCGCGCGAGCAGGCAGTTGCGGGCAAAGCTGGTCTCCTTCGCGTCCTTGATGCCATACATGTCCAGCGTGGCCTGGGATTCGCCTGCGGTGTCCATGAGTTCGGGCGCGCTGGTCTGCATGCGATAGGCCATCTCGTAGGCGTTGATGCGGGTGGCGATCTCGTCATCACCGGTCTCGACGAGGCGCTTCATGTTCAGATCGCGCACGGCATCGACGACCTGCCGCTGCTGCGCCGGGCTGATCTCCTTCGGCGTGGAAAGATTCACGATGGGGTCGCCCTGATTGCGCAGCGACACGCCCTGATATGTGGAGGGCAAAACTCCGCTGCCCCAGAGCACGGCCCCGCCGCGTGGGCCTCGCGGACCGCTTTGCAGCACCACGAAGCCGGGCAGGTCCTCGCACTCGCTGCCGAGGCCATAGGTGACCCAGGAACCCATGCTTGGCCGACCGAAAAGGCCGCTGCCGCTGTTCATGTAGAGCTTGGCGGGGGCGTGGTTGAAGAGCTCGGTTTTGCAGGTGGTGACGAAGGCCAGATCATCGACGATCTTCGACGTGTGCGGCAGGAAGTCGCTGACCCAGGCACCGGACTGACCATGCTGCTTGAAGGCGATCTTCGGCCCCAGCAGATCGCTGCGGTGGCTGCTGTCCATGAAGGCGAAGCGCTTGCCCTTCGTGTAGCTTTCCGGGATCGGCTTGCCGTTGAGCTTCGTGAGCAGCGGCTTGTGCTCAAACATCTCCAACTGCGAAGGTCCGCCCGCCATGAAAAGGTAGATCACGTTCTTCGCCTTCGCGGGGAAGTGCGTCTTCTTCGGCAGCAGCGGGTTCTTGGCAGAAGGGGCAGCCATGAGCGAACTCAGCGCGATGGAGCCGACGCCGACGGAGCAGCGGCTGAAAAAGTGGCGGCGGGTGATGTCGCGGAGGGCGTGTTCGGGATTCATGCAGACGGATGATGTCAAAACGCGGTTGGAGTGCGGTTTATTCCTCTGAGGGAGCAAAGGCGGTCACGGCAGATTCCAGGGTCCGCGCAGATAGTCATAATCCGCTGACGGAAGCAGGACATAGTGCGGATAGGCAGCGGGATCGACCCAGCGGATGAGCCGCTCCAGATTCTCCACCGCCATCGTCGTGCAGCCAGCGCTGGGTTTGTCTGGGCCACGACGCACATGGAAGAAGATGGCGCTGCCATAGCCGGGCCAGGCGGGCTTTTGATTGTGGCGGATCTCCAGCATCCATTTGTAGGCGGCATCGCCGAGGCGCATCTTTTGCTTCTCGAACCACGGCGGCACTTGGCGCGGGTCGATGCGCACATGCTGGTTGTAGTAGGGGTTCTGGGAGTCATCCACATACGCATCCCAAGGGCCGACCTGGTGGTAGGGCCAGCGGCTGCCCGTCGGCCCTTTGGTGGCGTAGCCAAAGAGCGTCCCGAGGTGGAAGACACCCGCCGGAGCCTTCCAGTCTTTCTCCACCTTCATCGGTACACCATTCTGCGGCGGAGTGAAGACACCACGTCCCCAAGCCAGACCTTTTCTTCCCAGCAGCACCGGCACAGGCTTCGCAAAGACCGGCTGCCAGGGCTCGCGTGCGGAGCCGCGCTGGTAGCATTGCAGGGAGGCGGTGTTCGAACTCCAGGACGGCGCACGGGCCACGATGACCTGACGGACAGAGCCACCGAGCTGTGCGGAAGCCTCGGGGGCAATAAATCCGAATATTCCCGCAGCCAGGAGCAGGGCATAGACAGCACGAAAAGATGGACACGAGACCTGCTTCATAGGGGTGTGATCACAAGGTATGCACGGGGGAAACTTTTTTGCCCAGCGCAGACATTTTTAGGATTGCCGCGCCAGACACCAACCGAATATAACTCACATATCAACCCTGTCGGGACAATCGATTGGCTTCAGGTTTTGGGGGTTTTTTTCCTGACCGCTGATCTCCGACAGGGTTGTATTTTTTTGCCCACGCGCTAAGCGCACCTGCTCCGCGTGCCTGATTCCTCCCCCGACTTTCCATTCCCCCAGCTCTGGTCTCAAATGGCCCGCAAATCATGGATGTGGCTCTTTCAGCGCTCGGTCATGGAACTGGCGATGAAGCGCAGCCGGGGCGGGCATATGCGCCTCACCTCTGCTGTGACCACGGGCGCGACTGAGATCGACATCGCGGGCGAGGTCGGCCCGAATGATCAAAACTATCACGAGCCGCGTCTGCACCTGCGGCTTGTAGCGAATGGCGATCTCCAGGTCACCTCCTCCTGCACCTGTTTCGGCAAACGTGCGCTCTGTGAGCACGCCGCCACGCTCATGTTCATCCTTGGCAGAGCCGAGGCGCAGCAGCTCGTCGAGATCATCTCGGCCAAGGGCGAGTCCCGCGCCGCCGAAGAGCCGCCGAAGCCCGAGGACATCACCGTCATCGTGCCGAACGATGAGCCCCGGCCCGTGCTCGTGCTGCGCCGCATCACCATCGAGCGACCGCATTTAAAGATGGCCCGCACCGCCATCGCCCAGGTGAAGCGCAGCATCGGCATCGCCGAGCCTCAGGTGCGCTACGATGACTGCCCCGACACATTTCAGATGCTCGGTCGTGGTACCGGCTCGCGCTGGACGGCGGAGGATGGCAGCACGCGTGTCCTCACCCGCCATCTGCGCATGGAGCGCCTCTACGTGGCGGATCTCATGCAGGCCGGGCTCGCCTTTGTACGAGATCTTTTGCCCGACGTGCAGTCCGCCGAGACTCTCCAGCCTCTCATGTCCGTGGCCGAGTCCACACAGTCCATCTTCTGGGCGCGCTTTCTTGAAGAGCAGGTCCCCGCGTTACGCGCCGAAGGCTGGGACGTGCAGGTCAGCCCCGACTTCGGCTTCACCATCCATCAGGCCGGTGATGAGGCATGGTTCACCGATCTGCAAAGCGAGTCCGCCGGGCGCGACAGTTTCTCGCTCGACCTCGGCATCGAGATCGAAGGCCAGCGAGTCTCCCTCGTGCCCATCCTCGTCGATTGCATCGAGCAGGGGCTCACCCCCGCCATGCTGGAGCAAAACCTCGAACAGCGCTTCCTCCTCGCCCTGCCGCCGCCCAGTCATGACGTCCTCTCCGTGCCTGCCCGCCGCCTGCTCGTGCTGCTCCGATTCCTCGACGAGCTGCTCGCCACCCGCCCCGCGCGGAAGGACGGCAAGCTCCAGCTCGACAAACTCCGCGCCGCCCAGCTCGCCACACTGGACGGCCTGCCCATCCGCGCCCCCGCCGAGCTTGGCATCCTGCGCGAGCGGTTGGTCGGCTTCAAAGAGATGTCCCTCGTGGAGCCGCCCGTCGGGTTGAAGGCCAGCCTGCGGCCCTATCAGCGCGAGGGCCTCTCCTGGCTGCAATTCCTCCGCGAGTTCAGCCTTCATGGCGTGCTGGCCGATGACATGGGCCTCGGCAAGACCGTACAGACACTCGCCCATCTGCTCACCGAAAAGGAAGCCGGGCGCATGGACCGTCCCACCCTCATCGTCGCGCCAACCTCCGTGATCCGAAACTGGGCGCGCGAAGCCGCGAAGTTCACGCCCGCCATGAACGTCCTGCTCCTGCATGGCGATGAGCGTCATGCCGACTTCTATCGCATCAAAAAGCACGACCTCGTCATCACCTCCTTTCCCCTCCTGGTGCGCGATGCCGACCAGCTCGGCCAGATCGAGTGGCATGTCATCGCCCTCGATGAAGCCCAGAACATCAAGAACCCCAAGAGCAAGGCCGCCCAGGCCGCAGGCAGCCTGAAGTGCCGCCACCGCCTCTGCCTCACCGGCACGCCCATGGAAAACCACCTCGGCGAGCTTTGGAGCCTCTTCCACTTCCTCATGCCCGGACTGCTTGGCGATGCGGAGACCTTCCGCACCTACTACCGCACCCCCATTGAAAGGGATGCCGACACCGAGCGCCAGCAGCAGCTCTCCTCACGACTAGCCCCGCTGCTCTTGCGGCGAACCAAGAGTGCCGTCGCCAAAGACCTGCCGCCGAAGACCGAGATCCTCCACAGCATCGAACTGGATAAAGCCCAGACCGACCTCTACGAAACCATCCGCGCCGCGATGGATGCCCGGGTACGCGAGGCCATCAGCAATCAGGGGATCGAGCGCAGCCAGATCATCGTGCTCGATGCCTTATTAAAACTCCGCCAGGTCTGCTGCCACCCGCAGCTCCTGAAGATCGAAGCGGCGAAGAAGCTCGAAGTCTCCGCCAAGACCGCCTACCTCATGGAGGACCTCCTTCCCGAGCTGCTGGATGAGGGCCACCGCGTCCTCATCTTCAGCCAGTTCACCGAGATGCTCGCCATCATCGAGGCCGAACTAAAAAAGGCCGGCATCGACTTCGTGCAAATCACCGGCCAGACCAAGGACCGCGAGACCCCGCAGCTCCGCTTTCAAAAAGGCGAGGTGCCCGTTTTCCTCATCAGTCTGAAAGCCGGTGGCTCCGGGCTGAACCTCACCGCTGCCGATACCGTCATCCATTACGACCCCTGGTGGAATCCTGCCGCCGAGGCCCAGGCCAGCGACCGCG
>JBIKIA010000107.1:0-11520 GCA_044361885.1 Prosthecobacter sp.
CAAGAGACTCGGGTTCTCCGCATCTGAGCTGCGCAGACCTGCAAGGAGGAGTTCGCAGATATAAACAGTGCGCTCGATGCGGTGCCCCATGTCCAGGAACATCCATCCCTGTGCGCGGGTCATATTTTCCTTCGCCAAACCGTGGAAGGAGGCGAGCTCGAGGATGATGCGCGTGAGCACGTTCAGCGCGTCTGACATCGGCGTGACGCTCGGCGTGTTGTCGAAGGTGTCGAGCGCATCGCTGAGCTGGCTGATGACGCGCCAGGTATCCACGGAGATACGATCCCGCAGCAGCACGCCGATCCGCTGGATGTGCTGAACGCTGGAGCGGATGCTCGCAGGATGTTCAGGATCAAAGATGGCTTGCAGCAGGCGCGCCTCGAGCTGCTCCTGCTGGGCGGCGAGCAGCGATACTTCGGGCACTTTTTCCAGCACCCCGAGACTCTTCAGCGCCTCCAGCAAAGGTAGAAGCAGCGGCGTCTCACTCATGCCGCTCTCCGGTGAACATCGCAGCAGCGTGGAGCGCAGCAGACGTGCCGCAGACTCCGCGCGCTCAGCGTAGCGTCCGAGCCAGTAGAGATGATTGGCCACCCGGCTGCCGAGATTGTGTCCCACACGACGCAGCTCCACCGGTGTTCGTGTGGAGGAGAGCAGCGTGATGTTTTCCACCGGACCGTCACTGATCACCCAGGTGTCCTTGCTGCTGCCACCTTTCTGCATGGAAACCAGCGGTGAGTCCATACTCGCCGCCACCCGAGTGAGAGCTCCGGGCATGACCATGTAGCCGTCTTTAGTCGCGATGAGATAGACTCGCACGCTGATCGGCTTGTGCACCAGACGTCCATCCTGCCAGGCTGGCGTCGTGGAGAACGTGATTTGCTCCTGTGCCGTCCACCGATCCGGGGCAAAGCGCATCCGCTCCAATAGCTTGGTGCGCTCGGCAGTGGATAGATGAGCACCAAAGTGAACCTCGCGTCCACGCACGCGAAAGGCGCTCTTGATGACGAGACGATCGATGTTTTTTTCCACCTCACCTCTTGGGCGCTCCTGTCCGCACCACCAGGTCGCCACGGAAGGCATGAGCAGGTTTTCGCCGAGCAATTTGCGGCTCAGGATGGGCAGGAAAGCCATCAAGGCCGGAGCCTCGACAAGCCCGGAGCCGAGCGCATTGGCCAGAGCGACATTGCCCGCCCGCACGGCGCGCACGAGGCCGGGCACGCCGAGCATGGAGTCATTCCGCAACTCCAGAGGATCGCAGAAATCATCATCCACTCGGCGTAAGATTACATCCACCGGCTCCAAGCCGCTGAGCGTCTTCAAATAGACCCGGTCATCGCGCACGGTGAGGTCCTCGCCCTCGACCAGCGTGTAGCCGAGGTAACGCGCCAGATACGCCTGCTCAAAATAGGTCTCGTTGTAAGGCCCGGGCGTCAGCAGCACGACACGCGGCTCAGCCACAGGCCGACGAGCCAGAGCAGAGAGAGATTGCTGCATCTGGCGGAAAAAGCCCGCAAGCCTGCGAACGCGTGCATCACGAAAGACATCTGGCAGCAGGCGTGAGGTGATGAGGCGATTCTCCAGGGCGTAGCCTGCACCTGTAGGGATCTGCGTTCGGTCGGCGATCACCCACCACCGTCCGTCAGGAGAGCGGGCGATGTCTGCCCCATAGATTTGCAGAGGCTTCTCATCAGGCAGCTTGATGCCATGGCAGGGCCGAAGATAAGCAGGCTGCGCCAGCACGAGTGCCGCAGGCATGTCGCCTTTGCGGATAAGCTCCTGCGGACCGTAGCTATCCACGAGAACCTTGTTCAGCAGGGTGGCACGCTGAATGAGCGCCTTTTCGATGCCCTCCCACTCGCGGGAAGAAATGACGAAGGGGACCGGGTCCATCTGCCAGGGCGTGTCCATGCCTTGCTCGCCGTCATAGACATTGAAAGTAACCCCGCGCTCCGCCAGCAGTCGGCGGGCCGTGTCGGAGAGGCGCTTCACCCCAGGTGTGTCACGTCGCTGGAGGTCCGTGATGACCGGTTCATAATGTGCGCGAACCTTGCCCGCCGCATCGCGCAGCTCATTGTAATGACCGTGGGAGTGGGCGATGTCCAGACGTGGAACCTCAGCCCTTGGAGAGGATAGCGAAACCGGGGGAGTGGTGCTTTGCGATTGGAAGATCAATTCGAGGTTGGAAATTGGGGGTCGGTTGAAGCGCAGACATTAGGGACTCGTCCACGCCAGCGCATCCATTTTATGCATCTCACGCAAGGTTTATGCCAGTTCGCAGGTGGAACCTGCCAGACCTTCCGACACTCTTCACATATTCTTAACGCTCTCTCGCGGCCCCTTCACTGGCAGACTCCCCACTCCCGCAGAGGCTGAGAGCGTCATGAAAGAACAAGAAAGTCACGGTCTCCACAAGCTCTCCACCGCCACCCTCGTCATCGCGGCGCTCGGTGTGGTGTTTGGGGACATCGGAACCTCGCCGATCTACACGCTGAAGGAGTGCTTCAGCCCGCACAGCCCGCATCACATCGACCCGACCCATGCCCACATTCTCGGCGTCGTCTCGCTGGTGCTCTGGTCGCTGTTTTTGCTCATCTGCGTCAAATACCTCGTCTTCATCCTGCGGGCGGACAACAAGGGCGAGGGCGGCGTGCTCTCGCTCATGGCGCTGGCCTCGCATGGCATGAGCGAAACGTCGAAACGTCGCGTCGTGATCGTGCTGCTAGGCCTGTTCGGGGCCGCGCTGCTGTTTGGTGACGGCATCATCACACCTGCCATTTCAGTGCTGAGCGCCGTGGAGGGTCTCAAAGATGGTGGTGTGCTCGGTGCGGCTCCGGCGGACGCACTGGCGGCCGAGGCATGGAATCACCACATGCAGTGGCTCATCATGGGCATCACCAGCGTGATCCTCATCGTGCTGTTCTCCGTGCAGTTCCTTGGCACAGCCAAAATGGGCCGCTTTTTTGGCCCGATCACCGGTTTGTGGTTCGTGACCCTCGGAGCGCTCGGCGTATCACAGCTCGTGCGTGGGCCGGAAATCCTGGCCGCATTCAATCCATGGCATGGCTGGTACTTTTTGACCACCGGCGGCCACGCAGCCTTCGTCATCCTCGGAAGCGTCTTCCTCGCCGTGACCGGTGGCGAAGCCTTGTATGCCGACATGGGCCACTTCGGTGCCGGACCGATCCGCCGTGGCTGGTTCTCGCTCGTGTTTCCTGCCCTTGCGCTGAATTACCTCGGCCAGGGCGCTCTATTGATGAAACAGCCGGAGCTGGCTCACGCACCCTTTTTCCAAATGGCCCCAGGTTGGGCCACACTGCCGCTCGTGCTGCTCGCCACCGCCGCCACGGTCATCGCGTCGCAGGCGCTCATCACCGGCACCTACTCACTCACGCTCAGCGCCGTGCAGCTCGGCTACCTGCCACGACTGAGCATCCGCCACACCTCCGAGCATGCTCGTGGGCAGATCTACATCCCGATGGTGAATTGGGTGCTCATGCTGGCCTGTCTCGCTCTCGTGCTCGCGTTCCGCACCTCGTCAAATCTCGCTGCTGCGTATGGCGTGGCCGTGACGATGACCATGCTCATCACCACCATCCTCTTCTACTTTGCCGCTCGGCATCTCTGGAAGTGGAGCGCCCTCAAAACGCTGCCGCTGTGCCTCGTGTTCGGCGCCATCGAACTCGCCTTCCTCAGCGCGAACCTCGTGAAGTTCTTTGATGGTGGCTGGTTCCCGCTCGCCGTCGGCGCGGGCATCTTCATCGTTATGACCACCTGGGCCACCGGCCGCAAGCTCGTGCGTGCTTCCATGGAGCGTAGCGCCATCTCGCAGGAGTTGCTCATCAAAAGCCTCGCCAGTGGAAAAGTCGTCAAAGTGCCCGGCACGGCCATTTTCATGACCAGCACCAGCGGACGCACACCAGTCGCGCTGTTGCATAGTTTGAAGCACTACCAGGCCATTCATCAGCGTGTCATCTTCATGACGCTGACCACCGAAGACGAGCCCTGGGTGCCGCCGAGCCGTCGTGTCGAAGTCGAAAAGCTCGGCGACAACTTCTGGCGCGTCACCGGACGCTTCGGCTTCATGCAAAAGCCAGATGTGCCGCGCCTGTTACGCCAATGCTCCAATCACGGACTCGAAGTCGAAGCCGAGAAAGCAACCTTCTTCCTCGGTCGTGAAATCATCATCCCCAGCGCCAATCCAGGCATGGCCAGATGGCGCGAGCACCTGTTCTCCTTCGCCAGCAAACTCGCCCAGCAGCCAGCCACCTATTTTCAGATTCCTGTTGGCCGAGTGATCGAGCTAGGGCAGCAGGTAGAGATCTAATTCACCATGAACACGGAATCCGAGACAGCCAAACCCCGCCAGCCTGTTTCAGAAGCGGTGGTGGGGCAGTTCAGTTGGGGGCTCATGATTGTCTTCGTGCTGGCCTCAACCTGCTGGGTGCTCCTGCCCTACACGGGGCACCTTTTCTCCGCGCTCGTTTTCCTCATGGCGATTGTGCTGGCGGGGACGCGCTGGAATCGTGGACCTGTTTTGGCGATGGCCGTCGTGAGTGCGCTGGTATGGAATTTCATTTTCATCCCGCCGCAGTTCACCCTGCATATCGACAAGCCGCAGGACGTGGTGATGTTTGCGCTATTCTTCATCGTGGCACTCAGCATGGGGCATCTGATCACGCGGTTGCGTGCTCGTGAGGAGGCCCTGGAGCGGCATCATCGCGAGCGCGAGCAACTCCTCGCCGCAAAGCACCGCGCCGAGCTGCTCGCCGAGTCGGAGCGCCTGCATCGCACGCTGCTCGACAGCATCTCGCATGAGTTAAAGACACCCATCGCCATCATCCGCACCGCTTTGGATGGTCTTGGCAAGGGAAACCCATTTGCCGCCGAGATCGAGACAGCCAATCGCCGCCTCCAGCGCATCGTCGAGAACTTCCTGGAGATGACGCGTGTCGAGTCCGAGGCTCTCAAACCTCACCTTGAATGGTGCGAGATTGGGGACGTGCTCCACACCGCCACCGCGCCGCTTCAGCGCGAGCTCGCCACGCATCCACTGCGCCTCACCGGCATGGATGATCTGCCTTTGCTCATGCTCGACAGCCGCCTCCTCGCACAGGCACTCGGCAACGTGCTGCACAATGCCACGCTCTACGCCCCTGCTGGCAGGGAGATCGAAATCAACGCGGCGCTGACCAACGGCACACTCGAACTCCGCGTCCGCGATCACGGCCCTGGTTTGGCGCTCGGCATTGAAGATCATTTGTTCGACAAATTTTACCGCGCTCCCGACTCACCCGCAGGTGGCACCGGCCTCGGGCTCGCCATCTCGCGCGGCTTGATGCGGGCCATGAAAGGTGACATCGAAGCACACAACCACCCCGAAGGCGGCGCGGAGTTCGTGCTCAGCCTGCCGGTAAAAACACGCCAAGCCTGAACCATGAGCAAAGCCCTCATCATCGACGACGAACAGCAGATGCGCCGCCTGCTGCGAATGGTTTTGGAATCTCGTGGCTACGAAGTTTGCGAGGCCGCCGACGGCCAACTCGGACTGCAAGAAGCCGCCTTTCATCGGCCCGATGTGGTGCTGCTCGATCTCGGCCTGCCCGGCCTCGGCGGGATCGAGGTGCTCAAACGTTTGCGCGAGTGGAGCGACGTGCCCGTGCTCATCCTCAGCGTGCGCGTTCAGGAAACCGTGAAGGTAGAGGCCCTCGAACTCGGAGCCGACGACTACGTCACGAAACCCTTCGGCACCGCCGAATTGCTCGCGCGTCTGGATGTCATCCAGCGCCGTCGTTTCACCCGGCAGAGCCCCGAAATCATCGCTGGAGCCTTGAAGCTCGACCTTCTGCATCACGAGGCCACGCTTGATGGCACGCCGGTCAAACTCACACCCACCGAGTTCGCCCTATTAAAAGTGCTCGCCGAGCACGCGGGCCGCATCGTCACCCAGAACCAGATCGTGAAGCAAGTCTGGGCCGGACAACAGAGCGATCAAAGCGAGGGCCTGCGCGTCCACATCAATCACCTGCGCAAAAAGCTCGGCGACTCCGGTCCCCGCATCGTGAACGAGCCGGGGATCGGATATCGCTTGGAGTCAGAGTGACGGGGTTTAACCGAGGCGCAGGTCGAGCGTGAAGGGGAACTCGGGATTTGGCACAGCGGGTGCCACTTTCATTATTCCCGGCGTGTGACCGTGACGGAAGAAGCGGGAGAGTCGGCGGCTTTCAGCTTCATAGGAGTTCACGGGGAAGGTGTCGTAGCTGAGGCCACCGGGATGCACGACATGGTAGGTGCAGCCGCCAAGGGATCGCTGATTCCAGAGATCCACGAGATCAATCGTGAGCGGCGAGTGAACGCCGATGGTGGGATGCAGGCAGCTCTCGGGCTGCCAGGCGCGATAGCGGACACCGGCGACGTATTCGCCATTCGTTCCGGTGGGGTGGAGTGGCACGGTTTTGCCATTGCAGGTGATGGCGTAGCGCCCTTCGACAAGGCCTTGAGCCTTGATCTGGATGCGCTCCAAGGATGAATCGACGTAACGCACAGCACCTCCTGCGCTGCCTTCCTCACCGAGCACATGCCAGGGCTCCAGGGCCTGACGAATCTCGACGTGGACATTGCGTCCGGTCCAGTCGCCGCTGATCGGGAAACGAAACTCATGATGCGGCGCGAACCATTCGGACTTCAGCTCATAACCGGCGAGCTTCGTGTCATGGCACACGTCTTCGAGGTCGCTCCAGACGAAGTGCGGGAGCATCCAGCGGTCGTGGATGGCCGTACCCCAGCGGACGAGCGGTGCCTCATACGGCTGTTTCCAAAAACGGGCGATGAGGGTGCGCAGCATCAGCGCCTGAGCGAGGCTCATGTGCGCATGAGGCGGCATTTCAAAGGCGCGCATTTCGACGAGCCCGAGGCGCCCGGTGGAGCTGTCGGGCGAGTAAAGTTTATCGATGCAGAACTCGGAGCGATGCGTGTTGCCCGTGGAGTCGATGAGCAGGTTTCGATAAAGACGATCCACCAGCCACGGCGGCACATGACCACTTTCCGAAGCGGCTTTGAAGGCGACTTCGAGTTCGTAGAGGGAATCGTTGCGCGCTTCGTCGATACGCGGGCTCTGACTCGTGGGGCCGATGAAGAGCCCACTGAAGAGGAAAGAGAGCGCGGGGTGGTTTTGCCAGTAGCTGACGAGGCTGCGCAGCAGGTCCGGGCGACGCAGGAAAGGGCTGTCCTTCGGTGTCTCCGCGCCGATGACGATGTGATTTCCACCGCCAGTGCCGGTGTGGCGACCATCGACCATGAACTTCTCGGTGCCGAGGCGCGTGAGCCGTGCTTCTTCGTAGAGTGTCTCGGTGATGTTCACCATTTCGTCCCAGCTCTTCGCAGGCTGCACATTCACTTCGATGACCCCTGGGTCAGGCGTAACCTTCAGTGTGTGGACACGCGGATCATACGGCGGCGAGTAGCCTTCGATCACGATGGGCTGATCCAGCGCGAGCGCCACATCCTCCACGGCACCGAGGCAGCTCAGATATTCCTCCAGCGTCTGCGTGGGCGGCATGAAGATGAAGAGCTTCCCATCACGCGGCTGCACACACAGGGCCGTGCGCACGATCTTGTCGGCAGACTGACCCAGCGCTGGCGGCTGTTGTGCGGGATCGATCAGATCCTTGGGCGCTTCCTCGCCGATCAATTCCTCCAGTCCAAGCGGGCCACGGCGCTGGGCGATCCTTTTCCAAAACGAAGGCGGGATGCCTGCGATGCCACGCACGAACTTCTGCCGCGAGGGCAGTGGATCGCGATCCTGCATCGGGTCCTGCTCATGCAGGTAAGGGTAGTCGGTGGTCTTCACCCAAGGCTGCGAATCGAGCGGCAGACGTAGTCCGATGGGAGAGTCTCCGGGCAACAAATAACAGTGCTCCGTGCGCAGGAACCACGGGCCGGTTTCCCAGCCATTGGGCACTGACTTCAGTGGCAGCACATGGCCGATGATCTTATCGAGCCCCTGCTCGAAGATTTTCGCCAGTCGCTCACGCTCCTCCTTTTCTTTGAGGTTCGACTTCAGCGGATCGACATTCACCGGCAGCTTCCGCTCACGCCAGATGTGGTAAAAGGCATCCTCATAGGCGGGCATGATCCACTTGCCTCCGCAGCCGAGGCGCTCGGCGAGGGCGTGAATGAAACGTGCGGAGTGAACTTCCGTCACGCCGTAGTCCGTCTTCATGTCGGCGAAGAGATGCGGGTGCTCCCAGAGGGGCTGCCCATCTTTGCGCCAATGGCAGCCATAGGACCAGCGTGGCAGAGGCTCGCCGGGATACCATTTGCCCTGGCCATAATGGAGGAAGGCACCCGTGCTGAAGCGATCTTTGAGCCGCTTGAGAAGTTCGTCGGAGAGCTTCGCCTTGTTTGGCCCCACGGCCGTCGTGTTCCACTCGGCTCCATCCACGTCGTCGATGGACACAAAGGTCGGCTCCCCACCCATCGTGAGACGCACGTCATTGGCGACGAGTTCTTTGTCCAAAGCATGACCCAGCGCAGCGATCTCCGCCCATTGATCTTCGGTGTAGGGCTTTGTAACGCGTGGAGATTCGTAAATGCGGTCCACTCGCATCTCGAATTCGAACTCCGTTTTGCACGGCTCCACCACACCACTGATCGGCGCGGCGCTCTGCGGCTCCGGTGAGGCGGCGAGCGGGATGTGCCCTTCTCCGGCAAGCAGGCCTGAGGTCGGGTCGAGCCCCACCCAGCCCGCGCCGGGCAGATAGACTTCACACCACGCGTGCAGATCGGTGAAGTCCACCTCTGTGCCGCTCGGTCCATCGAGCGACTTCACGTCGGACTTGAGCTGGATGAGATAGCCGCTGACAAAGCGGGCCGCGATACCCAGGCGGCGCATCACCTGCACCATGAGCCAGGCCGAATCACGGCAGGAGCCGCTCAGCAGATCCAGCGTCTTCTCCGGTGTCTGCACACCTGGCTCCATGCGGATCGTGTAGCGGATGTCTTTCCACAGGCGCTGATTCACCGCCACCAGAAGGTCAATCGTGCGCAGGCGCTTGTCCGCATCCTTTTTGAGCTGCCCGGCCTCGGGTAAAACGGCGTGTGCATGGATGTCCGTGGCTGTCTCAGAGTGAGTGCCCGGAACATGCGGCAGGCCACCAGTGCCGAGGATCTCGTGGCGCAGGTCCGCGAGATAAGCCTGAAACAGCGGCGTAAACGGCTGGCATTTCAAAAACGGGGCCAGCTCCTGATCCGAGGCGGCATCATACTTGAAGGGATAATGCTCACCTTCCGGCTCCAAGAAGAAGTCGAAGGGATTAAACACCGCCATCTCCGCCACCACTTCGACCTCGATGCTGAATTCCTTCGTCTTCTCCGGGAAGACGAGGCGCGCGAGGTAGTTCGACTGCGGGTCCTGCTGCCAGTTCAGGAAATGCTGCTCAGGGGTGACTTTCAGCGTGTAGCCGAGGATGCGTGTCCGCGCATGGGGCGCGGGCCGCAGGCGCACCACCTGGGGACCGAGAGTGACCGGATGCTCATAGCGATAGCTGGTGCGGTGATGAAGGGCGACGTGGATGGACATGCGAGGGGTTGGTGGGGGCCGAGAACGGAGCCTATGCCTCCTTTAAGCAGTTTCGCTGCCAATCTTGTTTTTCGACTCGGAAAAACGGTTCTACTGCCTTGCCACCCCTCGATTTCGCGAGACTATGCGCCCGCTTTTCCCCTTCCCTACCATGCCCAAGAAATCCGCCGCCAAAGCCTCCCGCACCGAGCCCGCCGTATCGACGATCCGTCCGATCAAAAAGCTCATGGTCGCGAACCGTTCGGAGATCGCCATCCGCGTCATGCGGGCGGCCACCGAGTTGGGTTTGAAAACGGTGGGCATCTACGCGCAGGAAGACCGCTTCTGCCCGCATCGCTTCAAGGCGGATGAAGCCTACGAGCTGAACAAGGACAAAGGCCCGCTCGGTGCCTATCTCGACATTGAGGGCATCGTCACCATCGCCAAAGAGAAGGGCGTGGATGCCATCCATCCTGGTTACGGTTTCCTCAGTGAGAATCCAGCCTTCGCTCAGGCCTGTGCGGATGCTGGCATCATCTTCATCGGACCCGAAGCCAAGATTCTCGACATGATGGGTGACAAGACCGCTGCGCGAAACATCGCCCGCAAGCTGAACGTCTCCATCCTCGAAGGCACGGACGAGCCCGTGAGTGATCGCAAAGAAGCCATCGCAGCGGCAAAGAAGATCGGCTTCCCGCTCATCATCAAGGCTGCCTTCGGTGGTGGCGGACGTGGAATGCGTGTCGTGCGTGAGGCGAAGGATCTCGAAAAGCTGCTCGATGAAGCCCAGACAGAAGCATTGCGCTCGTTTGGCAATGGCGCGGTGTTTTTGGAGAAGTTTGTCGGCAAGGCGAAGCACATCGAAGTGCAGATCCTCGCGGACAAGCACGGCCATGTTTTGCACCTGCATGAGCGCGACTGCTCCGTGCAACGTCGTCATCAAAAAGTCATCGAACAGGCACCGAGCTATGGCGTGAAGCAAAGCGTCATCGACGGCCTGTGCGATGCCGCCGTGAAGCTCGCGAAGGAAGTAAACTACACGCACGCGGGCACCGTCGAGTTCCTCGTCGATCACGAGACGGGCGAGTGGTTCTTCATCGAGATGAATCCACGCATCCAGGTGGAGCACACCGTCACGGAAGAGATCACCGGCATCGACATCGTGCGCAGCCAGATCCTCATCGCGCAGGGCTACCAGATTCACGAAGAGCCACTCGCGCTGCCCGTGCAGGAGAAGATCGAGAAGAGCGGCTTCGCCATCCAATGCCGCATCACCACGGAAGATCCTGAGAACGGCTTCACGCCTGACTTTGGCAAGATCCTCACCTACCGCAGCCCCGGTGGATTCGGCGTCCGGCTCGATGGCGCCATGGGTGCCTCAAACTCCGTCATCACGCCGTATTACGACTCCATGCTCGTGAAGATGACCGTCTTCGCCCGCACCTATCAGCAGGCGCTTGATCGCATGGATCGCGGCCTGCGCGAGTTCCGCATCCGTGGCGTGAAGACAAACATCCCGTTCCTCATGAACGTGGTGCATCACGAGGAGTTCAAGACCGGTCAGGCCACCACGCGCTTCATCGATAACAACCCTGATTTGCTCAAGTTCGTCGCCCGCAAGGACCGCGCCTCGAAGCTGCTGAACTACCTCGCCGACACCATCGTCAACGGCAACCCCTTCGCCAAAGGCCACAAGCAGGACAAAGCCTTCATCGTGCCCGCCATCCCGAAATGGGATCATCGCATCGCGCCTGCCAAAGGCACGAAGCAGCTCCTCACCGAGATGGGCCCCGAGCAGTTCTGCAAAGGCTGGGTCGCCAAGCAGAAAAAGCTGCTCATCACCGACACCACCATGCGTGATGCCCATCAGTCGCTGCTGGCCACGCGCATGAGAACCTTTGACATGCTCGCTGTGGCAGATGCCGTAGCGCGTCGTACGCCTGACCTCTTCTCTTTGGAAATGT
>JBIKIA010000187.1:0-8535 GCA_044361885.1 Prosthecobacter sp.
CACGAAGGCATATTTGCCGCTCGGATGGAAGGCGAAGTGACGGGGGCCGCTGCCAGGAGCCACGGTGGCGTGGCCGTGGGAGGTCATCTTGCCGGTGGCAGGGTCGAGCTTGTAGATGAGCACTTTGTCCAAACCGAGATCGCAGGCGAAGCCGAAGCGGTTGTCGGGGCTGGTGTTCAGGCTGTGGGCATGAGGACCGGCCTGACGCTTGAGATTCACGCTGCTGCCCTCGTGCTGCACGAAGGTCTGCGCCTCGCTGAGGCCGCCCTTGTCCTGAATGGAATAGCTGGCGACGCTACCTCCGCCGTAATTGGCGACCATGGCCATCTTGCCTGTCTTATCGACGGAGATGTGGCAGGGACCGGCACCGACGGAGGAGACTTGATTGATGAGCGTCAGTTTGCCATCTGGCTGCGAGATGCTGAAGGCGCTGACGGCACCGCCCTTCTGGCCGGGTGTGCCCATCTCACCGACGGAGTAGAGGTACTTTTTCGAAGGATGGATGGCGAGGAAACTGGGGCTGCCCGTTTCTGCGGCCAGATCAGGTTCGCTGAGATCTCCGGTGGTGGTGTTGAACTTGGAGATGTGGATGCCTTTGCTGCCTGACTTGGCATTCGTGTAGCAGCCGAAATACACATGGTAAGTGTCCCCGGCGATGGCGGAGGTGGTCAGAACGGCGGCGAGGAGGGTGGTGATGGCGCGACTCATGGGAAATGGGATACTGACAGAGAACGCGAGCTGAGGTCAATACCTCACGCGGGTTCAGTCGAGTGATCTTGCCAGCCCACCGATGCGCCGCCACTGAAGGGAGCCCCGAGCCGTGGCGTGGCATAAATCTGCGGGAGCAGGCGCTGGCGCGCAGCATGAATGTCACGGCGGCGCATGAAGATGCCCAGCAATCCAAACACGACGGCACCAGATGCCAGGGCAATAGCGAACGCCTTTGCCAGGCGAAAGTAGTCGCGCGTAAAAACTTGGGAGACCTTGGCTTCACGCGCCCGAATGGCGGTGAGCCCGTGCATCACGGCCAGCATTCCCTCACGCAGACGGTTTTCAGGAGTCTTGGTTTTATCCGAGGTGATCTGGCGGAGAGACTCGCGCAGACGAAAGATTTCCGAGGTCGGAAGCTGCTCCCAAATTCGTGGAGAGATCGTCAGGGATTCCTTGTCCGTCGATCGATCGTAGATGAGCAGAATGGCATCTCCATCGCCACTCCAAGCACGGCGAAGGGCGAGTGATTCCGCCCGGAGATCCTGCCCTTTCGGGAGAAAGGTGATGCCGACGAGCCAGGCATCCGCGCCGAACTCCTCGCGAAACTTTTTGATCTCACGCGCCAGTTGATCGCGCGCTCCAGGACTGACGGCGCGAGTGTCATCAAGGACACCATCTGCCGGAGCCTTCGTACGTTCCTGAGCCGACAACGGCAGGCCGACGGCCAGCGTTAGGCAGAGAAATGCGAGGAAGCGAAGCATCGGGAAGTCTGCCCTGTGTTTGAAGAAGAACAAGCTGGTGAAGAACTCATAACCATGAAAAAACCTGACCTCACGACAGCGATGTCGGGAGGTCAGGTCGAAAGTAGCGAACTACCAGCGGCAATTAGGCGCGCTGATAATACTGCTGATAAACGCTCTCGTTGAGCTTCAGCTTGGCACGAACGGCATCCAGGGCGCTGCTTTCAGCATTGACGTGATACTTCACATAATAACCGCTGGTGACGTGGCGGGGACTGTAAGGGAAGTCACGTTTGCCCATGCGGTCGATCTGTTCGAGCTTGGCGCCGGCCTTCTCGAAGTCTTTGCTGATGTTGGTGACGAGGGTTTCGACGGATTCATCCTTACCTTTGAGGTCGAGGATGATGAGGGCTTCGTAGTTGTGTTTCATCTTGTAGCAGGTTGTTGGGGGATTTTTAGAGAGACGAAGATTGGTTGAAGCGGTTCATGGCCGCACTCAGACCAGATTGCAAGGCGCTGATGACGGCATCTGCGGCATTCTCGACGACGATTCGCAGCGTGGCTGCTTCTTCATCACGAAATTTGCCGAGCACATGCCCGACGAGGCGATCCCCATTGGGGCGGCCCGACTCAGCCGCGATGCCTAACTTGAGGCGGGGAAAAGCATCCGTGCCGAGAGTGCTTATGATGGACTTCATGCCATTGTGGCCACCCGCGCTGCCAGAAAGACGGAGGCGGACACGGCCGAGCGGCAGATCGACGTCATCATAGACGGCGAGGGTTTCAGCAGGGCTGACTTTGTAAAACTGACCCACAGCACGCACGCTGCGCCCGGAGTCGTTCATAAACGTGGTCGGCTTGAGCAGGAAGCCATTGGCAAATTTGGCGACGAGGCCATGCCAGCGCTTCTCCTCCTTGAAGGAAATACCAAGTCTGCGTGCCAGCTCATCCACGACCATGAATCCGATGTTGTGACGGGTGTCTCGGTAATCGAGTCCAGGGTTGCCAAGTCCGACGATGAGCTTGGGAATCAAGCCGCCTGGGTCTCGCGTAGATGGATCATCAGCGGGCACCGCAGGCGGCAGGAATCAGACTTCGGAAAGGGGTTACTTCTTGGCTGGAGCAGCCTTGGCCGCAGGAGCTGCAGCTTTGGCACCGGCAGCGGGGGCAGCGGCTTTGGCACCGGCGGCAGGCTTGGCAGCAGCGGCGGTAGGCTCAGGTTCGGCTTCCACTTTCGGCTCGACGCAGGAGACGATGACGACATCAGCACCCAGCTTGGTGCGGACACCTTCAGGGAGCTTGAGTTCACCCACGTGAACGGACTCACCGAGATTGAGGTGGGAGACGTCGATGGTGATGTGCTCAGGAAGATCTTTCGGCAGGCAGCGAACTTCGAGGCTGTGATGGATAGCCTCAATGAGGCCACCAAATTTCAAGCCTGGGGCTTCACCAACGGTTTCCACCGGCACTTCAGCATGGATTTCTTCGTCCATGGCGATGGCGTGGAAGTCCACATGGGTGATACCACCTTTGAGGTGATCGTGCTGCACTTCCTGAACGAGGGCGAGCTGCTCACCGCTGGAAAGCTTGAGGCTGACGAGGATGTTGTCCGACGCGCTGTGTTGAAGGATCTTCGTGAAGGTCTTCGTGTCCACCTGTACGTTCGCAGGAGGGGTTTTGCGGCCATAGACCACTGCTGGGGTGTTGCCTGATTTACGCAGGCGATTCACTGCAGCGGTGCCGATGACAGTACGAGGTTGGGCGATGAGGTCGAGGATTTTAGCCATGGTCAGAGAGTTCTCCTGAACAGTTTTAGGGGTGGAAAAAGGGGCGCGAGACTACACGCCGATGTTTAGATGTCAAAGAGAGATGTAACAGACTCGTTTCCGTGAATGCGGCGGATGGCCTGGGCGAGCAGGGGAGCAATATCGAGCGTGGTCACTTTTTCCCCATAGGCAAGGGGCACGGAGTTCGTGGCGAAGAGCTCGATGATGGGAGATTTGGCGATGCGACCACGACCCTTTTCACCCAGCACGGCATGAGAAACACCAGCGTAAATGTTTTTGGCACCATGCTTGAGCAGCAACTCGGAAGCGGCGGTGAGTGTGCCAGCGGTCTCGGTGAGGTCATCCACGAGCAAGACGTTTTTCCCATTCACGTCTCCGATGACGTTCAGCGCTTCGACTTCATCGGCACTGACGCGATTCTTTGCGACGATGGCCATCGGTGCTTTCAATGCCTTGGCATACGCGTGGGTCATCTTGATGCCGCCGACATCTGGGGAGACGACGACGAGGTCCTTGATGTTTCGCTCCATGATGGCCTTCATGAGGACCGGGCCGGCGTAGAGATGATCCACGGGGATGTCGAAAAAGCCCTGAATCTGCCCAGCGTGGAGATCCATGGTGAGGACGCGGTTCACACCGGAGGCGACGAGGAGATTGGCCACGAGCTTCGCCGTGATCGGCACGCGGGGGCGGTCTTTGCGGTCCTGGCGTGCGTAGCCAAAGAAGGGTAGCACGGCGGTGATGCGGTCGGCACTGGCACGGCGTACGGCATCCACCATGATCAGCAACTCCATCAAATTTTGATTCGTGGGCGGGCAGGTGGGCTGCACGATGAAGATGTCACGACCGCGAATGTTTTCACGGATCTGAACGAAGGTCTCGCCATCCGGGAAGGTGGTGAGCTGGGTATCGCAAAGGGGGAGGCCTAAATTTTGGCAGATGAGTTTGGCCAGCTCGGGATGCGCGCTGCCGCTGAGAACCTTCAGTGTGTCGTTCATGGGAGGGGCCGAGATTGGCGAGTCCCTCACATAAATCAACCCATGCTCTGCAAGTTGCAGCAAGCTGCCAGCTACGGCATGTCTGGCCCCCCCCCCCCACCCATGTCTCCCTGCCTTGATTCCACCGACCCTGCGCCCGCTGAAAACGCGGCCCGCATGCCCGTGGTGACAGCAGGGAAATTTTTCCGCCAGGGGGATCAAAAAATCTTCCTGCGTGGCATCAGCTACGGTCCTTTTTGCCCAAATTCAGGCGGCGAGTCCTTCCCGGAGGATGCGCGACTCGTGGCGGATCTCGCTCACATCCAGCATCTTGGTTTCGATACGGTGCGTCTGTATCACCCTCCTTCGGTGCCATTGTTGAGGGAGGCCGCGAGGCTCGGCTTGAAGCTGATCGTCGGCATCGCCTGGACGGATCATGTCGATTTCATACGCAGCAGCGCCTTGAAGCGGGAGATCCTGGAAACGGTCCGCGCTGTGGCCACGCGACTGCGGGATCATCCCTGTGTCATCGCTTTCCTCGTCGGCAATGAGATCGAAAAGACCCTCGTCCGCTGGATGGGACCGCGCCGAGTGCAGCTCTTTCTGGAGCAACTTATCCACGCCGGGCGCGCCTGCGCCCCGAACCAGCTTTTCAGCTACGCCACATACCCGAGCACCGAGTACCTGATCCCGCGCAATGCCGACTTCCTCGCGGTGAATGTGTATCTGGAGCAGCGGGCGGACTTCGCTGCGTATCTCCAGCGGCTGCATCATCTGGCCGGAAACAAGCCGTTGCTCATCTCCGAGTTCGGCCTCGATACAGCGACGCACGGCGAGGCGCAGCAGGCGGAGACGCTCACTTGGTTTGAGGCCGAATGCCGCAGCGCAGCCGTGGCAGGCACGGTGTGGTTCAGCTACACGGATGAATGGTTCCGTGGTGGTGAAGCGGTGACTCGTTGGAAGTTTGGGATCGTGGATGAGGCGAGGGCTGAAAAGCAAAGTGCCCAGCTCTCAGTGCGCAGTTCTCAGCCGAACTCTGGGCACTCCCCAACGATCTCCGTCATCGTCTGCACCTACAACGGCACAGCCACTTTGCGCTCTTGCCTGGAGTCACTGCAAAGATTGTTCTATGCCAACTTCGAGGTGCTTTTGATCGACGATGGGTCCACCGAGGACATCGCCAGCATCGCAGCGGCTTTTCCGAGAGTTCGCTATCTGCGGCAGGAGCACGCAGGTCTTAGCGCAGCGCGCAATCTTGGCATGAAGCAGGCAAGCGGTGAGATCCTCGCCTACACGGACGACGATTGTTTGGCCGATGAAGACTGGCTCACGCACATCGCGGCCGGTTTCGATGACCCTCAATGGGTCGCCTGCGGTGGCCCAAACATCCCGCCTGTGCCGCGAAATCAGGCGGAGGCCATCGTGGCGGCTGCGCCGGGAGCGCCGGCCCATGTGATGCTCAACGACTCGGAAGCCGAGCACCTGCCCGGCTGCAATCTCGCCATCCGCAAGGCAGTGCTGGAAGCCATCGGTGGCTTCCGCGAGACCTACCGCACGGCGGGTGATGACGTGGATGTATGCTGGCGGCTGCGCGAGGCGGGTGGGCGGCTGCGCTTCATGCCTGGGGCCATGGTCTGGCATCATCGCCGTCGTAGTTTCAGCGCCTATCTCCGGCAGCAGCGAGGTTACGGCCATGCTGAGGCGCTTCTCATGAAGGACCACCCGCAGCGCTTCGGCCCCATCGGTGGAGCGCGCTGGCGCGGTGCGATTTATGGCGATGCCACCCCGGCACAGGATCTCGCCGAAGGCAGTATTTTCCACGGGCCGCTGGGACTCGGGCTGTTCCAAGGCATTTATCAGCAGTCAAAGCGTTGCCCTCTCGACTGGCTGAGTGGCGTGCTGTGGATCGCGCTCGCAGGCATCGCGCTTTTGCTCGGATTGGGATGGGTGGCTCTCGCCTTTTTCATTCTTTCCATCATGGCTGCCGTTTGTCTGCTCCGCACTTCGCCCAGCCCTCCGCATGAGCTTTCTCTGTTAGGTCAAATCCAGCTTCTCTCGCTTTGCTGGCTCCACCCTATCGTCCGCGAAGGCGCACGACTGCGCGGCATGATCACGCTCGGCGCACGTCCGAGTTGGCAACCGACGCTGCGCGAGGTCTTCGAGCCATCGAAGCCTCGCCGCATCAGTCTGCCGCTGGGCGAATGGTCATTCTGGAGCGAAAGCGGTGCAGATCGGCAAACATTTCTCACGCACTTGGCGGAAGTCCTGAAGGGTTCCGGCCAGGAATCTGAAACCGACACCGGCTGGCGAAGGCATGATCTGGAGACGCCCGTGCTGTCCCACCTCAGGTGCTCGGTGTTGACCGTCACGGAATACCACGCAGGTGACCGTACCCTGACTCGTGTCCATTGTCGGGTTCGGATGCGCGGATGGGAACTGGCCCTGCTCATGGTACTCTTTGCGCTCCAAGGATTCGATATCTGGCACGGCGAATGGGAGGAATCTTTGATCCTTCTGTTCATCTTCTTCCTAGCCGCCCACCTGCGTTTCAAGATGAAACATTTCATCCGCAAAGCCGCCGAACAGACCGGGATGAAGCCCGCCTGAAACACTGACGTCTGTGGAGTTGCGTTTTTGCCAGTCGTTCGCCACGATGGCGGCCTTCATTTCCAACCCACCTACACCCCTTATTTTATGAGTCAGAAAGTCGCCTTTGTCGGAGTCGGTCGCATGGGAGCCAACATGGCCCGCCGTTTGAAGGACTGTGGTTACACTGTCAGCGCCGTGTTTGATGTGAACCGCGCCACGGCTGATGGCCTGGCCGCCGAACTCGGCTGCGCCGCTCCCGGGACACTAGCCGAAGTCACCGCTGCTGCCGATGTGATCTTCACCGTGGTCACCAATGATGCAGCCATGCGCAGCATCTTCTTCAATGCAGGCGACAATCTCTTCACCGGCTCGGCAGGCAAGATCTTCATCAACTGCGCCACGCTCTCCCCGGCGATCCATCGCGAACTTTACGAGGCAGCCAAGCAGGTCGGAGCCAGCAGCCTGGAGGCCTGCATGGCCTCAAGCATCAGTCATGCGCGTGAGGGTAAACTTTACCTCATGCTCGCAGGCGATGAAGCCGTGTATGAGCAGGTGCGCGCTATGATCGAGCAGATGAGCGTGAACCGTCGTTTCGTCGGCGGTCCAGGCCGTGCGGCGGAGGTGAAAGCGCTGGTGAACATGGTCATGAACATCAACACCGCTGGCCTTGCCGAGGGACTCGGGCTCGCCGACGCGCTTGGGCACGACCTCACCATGATCCGCGAGGTCTTCTCCCAGACTGGCGCGAACAGCCGCGTGCTGGAGACCGATGGTGGTGACATGTGTGCCCGCGAGCACGACTGCTGGTTCTCCGCCGATCACGCCGCGAAGGACAGCGGCATCGCGCAAACTGTCGCCCGCCAGTTGGGCCTGACTTTGCCGCTGAATGACGCCACCACCGCGCAGTATGAAAAGATGGTGAGGCTCGGCCTAGGTGAACTCGACAAGTCCGGCATCGCCGAACTGACCTTCAAGGGGCGGCACGCGTAACTGCTCAGGCATGAACGCCGACCTCTATCAAACCATCCACGCCAGCGGAGCCTGGGTCGATCTTTCGACACGGGCCAAGTGGCGTCTCTCCGGCACGGACCGTGTGCGTTACCTGAATGGTCAGGTGACGAACGACGTCCGCAACGCCCGTGCCGATACTGCTCTCCACGCCTGCGTCACCAATGTCAAAGGCCGCATCGAAGGCGACATCTACCTTCACACTGAGGGAGAAAGCCTCATCTTCGATGCCCCCGCCGACCTGCGTGAAACGCTCGGGATGCGTCTGGAGCGCTACATTATCGCCGATGACGCCGTGTTGGAGGACATCGCGGACGAGTGGCAGCTCTGGCACCACATCGGCGGAGCCGCAGGTGGAGAGCCTAGAGCGGAGAGCCTAGAGTATGAAAATGGGCGTCTCATCAAGACCACCCGATTCGGTCTATCTGGTTACGACCTCTGGCTCCCCGCCTCCTCAGCGCTACCCTCAGATCTCAGCCCTCAGCTCCCCGCCTCTGACGCCGAAACCTTCCGCATCCTCCAGCGCATCCCAGCCTGGCCGAGCGAGCTGAATACGGACACCTTTCCCCAGGAGGCAGGTTTGGAGAAAACCACCATTAGCTACACCAAGGGCTGCTACATCGGCCAGGAGATACTCTCCCGCATAAAGACCACAGGAAAGATGCCACGCGAGCTCATCGCCTGGGAAACCGAAGACGCCGCCGAAGTGACCGCTGGAAGTCA
>JBIKIA010000110.1:0-11494 GCA_044361885.1 Prosthecobacter sp.
GGAGAGTGCATTCGTACACTTTGCGCCCACGCCGTGCAGTCCGCCGGAGAATTCATACGCACCGTCGCCGAATTTGCCACCTGCGTGCAGGCTGGTGAGGACGAGTTCCACGGTGGGGATCTTCGCCACCTTGTGCATTTCCACGGGGATGCCGCGTCCGTCGTCCTGAATGCTGATGGAGCCGTCGGAGTGGATGGTGATCCAGATGTTTTTGCAGTTCCCCGCGAGATGCTCATCGATGGAGTTGTCCACCACTTCGAAAACGCAGTGATGCAGCCCGCGCTCATCGGGATCTCCGATGTACATGCCGGGGCGGAGGCGGACGGCTTCGAGCCCTTCCAGTTTCTGGATTTGATCGGCACCGTAAGCCTGGTCAGAGGCTACGGCGGTGGAATTTGAATCGATGGACTCAATGATTTCGTCGGGCATAAAAGTTGTCGGTTTGCCATCGCCTGAGTCTGTCCAAAACACCGCTCCAGAAACGTGCTCGATGGGCTGGTTTTGAGGGTAGCAAGCTCACCCCTCATGCAAAGGTTTTTATGCCAGTGAACAGGTCTTTTTTCTGGCCGGCCTGGAGCCTGGATGAAATAGCCCCGGAAGTCGCGAAAGAAAGGCCGTGGGAGGGGTGTCAGCGGGACTGGATAAAGCGCCCTAAAGCCCACAGTGACAAGGCTCCGAGCATCCAGGAGAACCCGACGCGCAGAATAGACAGGGGGTCATCAAAAGCAGTCAGCCACTCCGCCGAAACTCCGCCACTCCGA
This sequence comes from Prosthecobacter sp., assembly GCA_044361885.1. Classification (GTDB taxonomy): domain Bacteria; phylum Verrucomicrobiota; class Verrucomicrobiia; order Verrucomicrobiales; family Verrucomicrobiaceae; genus Prosthecobacter. The sequence continues at coordinate 762 of JBIKIA010000110.1, forward strand.
GGATCCATGGACATAGCCTGGAGCAGGATGTATCCAGACAGGCCCCACGCGCCCATTTTGAGCAAAGTGCCGCCTATCATTTTCACCCACCGGCCTGCATCGGCAAACTCAGGCATCCAGCGCTCAGACATCGAGAGAATGCCGGCAAGTGAGACGCCAACCGCCGTCAGCATCCAAATGGCAGAAGCTAGGTTCTGGGCATCGGATTGACGAAGCGCCATCGCCAGATGGGTGCCGACTCCTTTTATGGCGAAGATGTCCTCCACGCAGATCGCGAGGATCAAAGCAAAAAGACCAAACAGATCGATGCCGACATCGCGTGAGCGAGCATCACTTTCCAAACTAAGACTCAGACCTTGCCCCGTGAGAGGCAAGACCATGATGCCCACCCCAGGAATCCAGGACCACGACCAACGCGCCCAGACTTCCATCTGAGTCAGCGAAGCCTCAGGCTCTGTCACAGGAATCAGAGTCCAAATGGGATACCCGAGCTGCCCGATCCACCAGGCGAGAAAGCTCCAAGCCAGGCAGGTCACGGGAAAGAATGCCAATGCTTTTCCCAGCCAAAACGCGAGTCCATCAAGTGACTCAGGCAGGAGTACCCGCGTGGATGCAACGAATGACACGGCGAGCACCATCGCCAGAAGAACCCTGACCGCAGTAGCGAATGAAAGTGCCCACGATGCGGCACCCAACGACTGCACCCACAGAGCATAATCTCCACGCACGCAGACGAGTGCGACGACACCGCCCACCCCCATGACTAGAAGCATGGCGGTGAGACGGCGAAAGAGGTCGGAGTGCCAGTTCATCGACGAGTCACTCTGGGGGTAGCATTTGAAGTTTTGTCTGCGGCCGGGCCACCTCGGATGTGGCCGAGAGCAGATCCTGAAGAGTGATGCCTCGAGTGCTGTCCAGCCGCGAAAGGCCCGGGAAACGAGCCGCCCGCACGGAAACCTCGGTCAGATCCGTAAAAAGAGGCAGTGCCGGCTGAAGATCACGCAGTCGAGCCTCGACAGCGGCTGCTCGGCGGGGGATTTCTGCGGGATCAAACTCGGACATGAGCGCCTCCAGTAGCAGATCGAGCTGCGGATCGGCAATTTGGCTGACATTCAGACCGTGCCCACCGCTTTGAGCGGAATGCCAGAAGGGCAGCACATCCCAGCCGGGGGCGAGTTCGCCGCCTACAAGCGCCGCATCAAATCTGCCTGCCTGCAATTCCATGAGATAACTGCGTGCGGGCACTTCCACGATGTCCATGCCGATGCCAAGATGCCCCCACTGCTGAGCCAGTGCCAAGGCAAGCCTTTGACGGTCCGCATTTCCGTCAGGAATTACCAATCTAAGGCGCATTTCCTCGGCTCCTCGTTTGAGATGACCCTGAATGTCTTTTAACCAGCCAGCAGAAGCGAACAGCCGCTCGGCTTCGGCTGGAACAGGAGGACTCGGCGCGTGTGTCGAAGAGAACCAAAAACCTGGCGGGAAAAAACTATGATGAGCCCGCCCGAGGCCGCCTGGCATTGAGAGCCTTAACGCCTCTCGATCCAAAGCCATGCCAAAGGCCCGTCTGACGTTCGCCTGATCCAATGTCTTAGACAACGTGTTCCAAACGAGCATGATCTGATGTCGGGCCGGAGTGGTCAGTGCCCTCATGCTGGACTCGGCTTGAAGTATTTCGCGCGGAAGCCCGGCCGTACATGCCACATCGAAGGACTTGGTGGCGATACCGATCCGTGCCTGTAGAGCCGAGGTGGAGGCGAGCATTTGGATTCGCGGTTCTACTCCTGCCTTGCCAGTAGAAGTGCGTTTTTTCAGCCACATCCGTGCACCCTCCTTGCGGTCCACCTGCCAGACACCGGCACCAGGTGGTGCCTGGGTAAACTCTGACACGATTCGCGAAAGCCACTCGTGAGACAGAATGGGCAATGTCGTCCAGGCCGCGAGAGCGGGGCTGTAGGATTTTCGGTAAATGATCCTCACGAGCCCCGGCTCAGGCTCATCGATGGCCTGGATCTGGCGAAAGGCATCGCGCCCGGCCACTGGCCATGGACGAGGCATCACATAAGCCAGAGTGGCGCGCACATCCGCAGCGCTGATGGGGCTGCCAGATGGCCATCGCAGATCAGGCTTCAAGCGAAAGTCGAGAACTGGTTCCAACAGGGCTGCGACCTCGACCAGTGGGATGATTTCCGGCACAGGTGAATGGCGCGGCCCCAGCCACTCGATGAGTGCCTGCTGGGCCTGAACGCCGGTGCGAGTCGTCACTATTTCGCAGGTGCCGTCTTCATCAAACCAGAGCCGCTTCGTGCTCGCGGCATGATCCGTATGACGGGCGAATGCCTCCAGAGAAAACCTAGCACTCAGCGGAGCATTGATGCGAACAAACGTGAGCGGAGCAGGGTTGCTGGCTGCCAACACCGCCTGCACTTCCGCAGCCACCGCACTCTCTGGCCGAGTGAAGCGAACGATCAGGGACTCCCCCTGAGTGACCACTGTATCGAGATCCCACATGGCACGTTTTTCCATGGGTTGATCCCGCAGTTCCAGTGCCGCTGCGCGCGCAGCCTCAGCGGAGTCAAACCAGCAGGTCATGTGCTGATGCCATTTCCATTGCTCAGCGAGTGCTGTCGCCAATCGCCCCTCGCGATCTATGCGAAGCAGCGGCTCGTGAATCAGATCCAGGATCTGCCGCTCCGACTCATCGGCTGGCAGAAAAGGATTCAGTGCAGGCAATTCAGCTCGGGGCAGGAGCAGGACGACATCACTTGAGGACGTTCTTTGGGTCTGCGCAGCATGCCAACCGCTCCAACCAGCGAGGCCGAGAGCCAGCAAAAGCAGGCAAATAGAAATGAAGCGCGTCCACGTCATGGCATTTGCGATGCTATGCCCAGTGGTCCCTTTCGTTCAACCGACTTCCTAAAGCGTTCGCCACTCGATTCAAAAAGTATTCAACCCCGGAGGAGTTCCTCCGCCGCCCTGATAAGCCGGAGCCGCAGGTGTGCTGTTGCCGCCGAGGCGCTTGAAAATGGAAGGTCGTGCAGAAGGGGTTGGGTTCTGCACCGGCTGTTGCGTTGATGCTTGCGAGGCATAGTTCGGGAACAGGGATTTCTGCGGAGCGGCCACCTGCTGCTGGGGATAATATGGTTGCTGAGCATACGTCTGCTGTTGGACCTGTTGTTGAGGGTAGGACTGCTGCTGGTAGGCTGGCTGCGAATACCCGCCCTGAGGGATTCGATCAGCAGTCACCTTGACCTGAGAAAGCTGCATCTGCGACATGCCGATGTATTGCGCCGCAGCACCGGAGAGATTGATCACTCGTCCTGGATAGGCGGGGAAGCGGTCATTAACCATCGCTTTCACACTTCGGCCATTGTAGAGATTTTTCACGGTCACTTCAGTCCCAAAAGGCAGCGAGTTGTGAGCAGCAGTGCTGTAGCCGGGATGATAGACCTGACCGGAGGATGTCATGCGCCCAGCATAGCTGTCGGCGATGTAGGACGCCCATCCCTGCTCCTGATAAGCAGGTCTCTGGCAGCCGACAATAGCCAGCGTGAAAATAGTGAAAATGACGATCCGCAGATGGAACATACTTGCCGCTCTATACACGGCCAGTACAACTGAGTCACGCAAGATGTCAGCCCTGCTTTATTTCAAACTCATGATGAAAGCTTTCACGTCAGCGAACTCCTGCGGCTTCAAGATGAGATTCATCGGCGGCATGGGGCTGATCGGCGTGGCTGTGTATCCTTCCGCCAGTTTGGCGTTCGGGTTGACGAGGCTTTCGAGGATATAGGCGGCGTCCTTGCGCGTGGCGATGCCGTCCAAAGCGGGGCCGACTGGACTGCCCTGCCCTTTGAGAATGTGGCAGTTTTTGCAGGCGGCGACGGGATGCTCCCAGAAGATTTTCTCGCCGCGCTTGGCGTCGCCAGCGAGTTTGGCTTCGTCTTCCTCCACTTCGGCGATGAGTTCACACAGGCTGACATCGTCAAAGTAGGTGTCGCCTTTGCCGACATGTAGAAGGTTGATGCTGGCTTTCGGGCGGTCCTTGCTGCTGAAGGTGACTTCGACTTCGGTCCAATCCTGGCTGCGGCCAATGGTTTTGGTCTCTGCGCGGCCGATGTGGTCGTTCAGGCTGGCTTTGCCACGGAAGCTGTGGGTTTTGATCCAGGCGCTCATTTTGTATTCCGTATTCGGCTTCAAAGCCACGTCGGCGAAGAAACTGGTATCGGCATCGTCTCGGGTGATGACGCGGAAGCCGTGTTTGCCGCTGTGGACATTCTTCGGGTCGATAACGACGCTCCACTCAGCACCAGCATTGCCGGGTTTGCTGCCGTAGCTGCGTAGCTTCCAGCCGACAGGTGTTTTGCTGCCCTTGGCGAGTTCTTCAAAACCGGGATTGGGAAGCAGGTTTGGACCTTCTTTGTAATTCAGGGCTTTGTGCTTCTTGCCGAGCATTTTGGCGGCTTCGGCCAGCCATTCGTCATTCTTCACGATGGGATCTGCGGCGAGTTTCTTAACGAGCGTCTGAATCTCAGGCGTGGTGGGGAAATCGGCAAGCTTCACCAAGGCAGCAAGGCGTGTGTGCAGATCGGGATCACTGAAGGTGCCAGAGCCGAAGAGGAGTGACTGCGCCTTGGCATCGCTGCCGAGGGCACGGACGGCGTTACGACGGAGTTTGGCATCTTTGGAGAGAAGGGCGGCCTGGTGCGTGGCTTCGTCCAGTTTGCCGAGTCCGCTCAAAGTCCACAGGGCATGAACCGCAGCGATGTTGCCATCATTTGCAGTGACTTTCTTCAGGAGTTCGGGGACACCTTTTTCAAATCTGTTATCGACGAGAGCACGCTGAGCAGTGAGGCGGGTGTAAACAGTGCTGCCGCTAAGTTTGGGGCTCTGCGCCGTGGGATTCATGCCCTTGGCGACAATGCGATAGATGCGGCCACGACTGTGATCGCGGATGTCATTTTCATGCGCTCCACCGACTCCTGTCGTAGCGACGAAGCCACCTCGTTCCAGGCTCGGCGTGGGGTTGTGCTGGATGATGAAGTTTTGGAAATCAGCCACCCACACGGCACCGTCGGGACCGACTTCGGCATGGACGGGGGAGTTCCATTCGTCGCTGCTGGCGTAGATGTTCATGAAGTCGAGCGCCTTGTAGCCAGCACCATCGGGTTGCACATCGACGAGCGCGACGACCTTCATCGTAGGCTCGCAGATCATGGCCTTGCCTTGAAAGCGCTTCGGCAGACTCTCGCTGTAGATGAAGTTTGATCCGGCGGCCGCAGTGTAACCACCGAAGACATCGACCTGGCGGAAGTTCGGCGTGATGGTGTGGCAGGTATCGACGACATTGATCTTTTTGGCAGTCTGGCCGCGTGAACCTTCGGGATAAGCGGTGGCAGGGATGCCGCCATAAAAGATGGGAGCACCATTGGCGGTGCCGCCAAATTGATCTCCCGCATCGTTGTAGCTGTGCGCCCAAGCGTTGTTGGTGAACTGGTGCAGGAACTCGATGGCGCTGCCGTCGGCTTTGAAGCGATAGGTGCCCATGGCAAACTGGTGCTTTTTACCACCGACATAACCCTCAATGCCGCTGTAGCCGACGCAGCCGTAGATCCAATTGTCATAGCCGTAGTGCAGGTTGCTGGCCTGAGCGTGAGTATCACGGATGCCCCAGCAGTCGATGATCGTCTCGCGCACATCGGCTTTGTCGTCACCGTCGGTATCTTCTAGATAAATGAACTTCGGCGGCGCGGCGACGATGATTCCTTTGCGGGCAAAAACGATGCCGGTGGGCAGGTTCAGCTTGTCGGCAAACACGGTGAACTTGTCGGCCTTGCCGTCACCATCCGTGTCTTCGCAGATTTTGATACTGTCCTGACCTTCGCCGTTCTCCTGGATGCCGTGCGGGTAGTCGCGAGTTTCGACGACCCAGCAGCGTCCGCGCTCATCCCAGGCGAAGGCGATGGGTTTGGCGATATCGGGCTCGCTCGCAAATAGCTTCAATTCGCAATCAGCAGGGACTTGGGTGCGCTCCATGCTGCCCTTCACACTCATGGGAAGCTGGAGCGTGAGAGGTTCAGGACGCTTCTCGTAGTTGGCGACCTGCGGGTGTTTCTTGCGCTCTTCAGGCTCACGTTGCTTCAAAAAAGCGTCATAGGCGGCCGTGCGCTCGGGGGTCAGTTTGCTGAGCAAAGACTCGCGGCTGAGATCATCGCCAGATTTTACAACGAGGTCGTAGGCTGCATCCACCTTCTCTTTGGCGTAGTCGAAGTAGATCGCATCGCGTCCGAGATCACGCATGGCGTCATGCAGCGGGCCGACGGCAGATTGCTCTTTGCCATCGGCATCGAGATAGAGCACGCGGATGGGTGCAGCATAGGCCGAAACGGCGGCAAAAAAGACGAACAGGCTGGTTTTCATGGCTGGTGTGATCACGCCAGAAACTACGCCTGACCGCCAGTCTGATCTTCTGACATGTTTTGGGCAGAATCCGCCGCCTGCTGTCTCAATCGACAGGTTCGCGACGCTTCACGGTAAAGCGCTCAATGCCTTTACGCATGACGGGGACATTGAAATTAGCCAGCAGCCCCGACCTTAAACCACTCAGCCGAAGCAGTGTCTCCATCTTCTGGCGATCCAGATCGAGCAGGTGCTCAATGGAATAAATCTGCACAAGACAGGCATCATCGACGATGAGGTCCAAACGGGCTGCGCTGTTGATGCGATGGCCCTGGTAATCAAAGCTGAGCGCAGCCCCGCGCTCCACTTTCAATTCGAGACTCCGAAGCTCAACGGCGAGACATTCCTCATAAGCCTCACGCATCAAGCCCGGGCCAAGCGTACGATGAACCGTCATGCAGGCCCCGAAGATGAGATGAGGGAGATCGACCGAAATCATGGAAGTTAGGAGCGATGCGATTGCATGAGGAAAAGCTGGGGGCGTTAGACCGTATGGAAGTTATCGAAAATAAGCCAATTTAGCAACCCGGGATGCGTTTGATTCCAAACTCCAATCAGAACCTTTGAATTTGTGAACGACATTCGGAAAAGCGGTCTCCATTTTGCTTAACCAGGTGATGATCACCGCGCAATCCACCACCAAAGATTCTCAATTTGAGAATTGCGGATATATTTAACTTATATTAAGTTTACTCAATTTTATGAACCGTTTTAATTCTTCCCACATTTTCTCGGGGTTCCGTGTTTTGGCTGGTCGATTGGGGCTGGCTTTTGTTGCTGTCTTGATCTCTGCCTGTGGATCTGCGCCTAAATCAGAGGTCGTTGTCAGCATCAAAGAACAGAAGTTGGGACTCTACGACTCTGGTGTTCTCAAAAAGGAGTTCCGCATCTCGACTTCCAAATTCGGCATCGGTGATCAGCCCAACAGTTACCGCACCCCCTTGGGCAAGCATGAGATCATCGCCAAAATTGGTCATGGTCTGCCAACGGGAGCTGTTTTGAAAAGCCGCTCGTGGAATGGCGAAGTGCTCAAGCCCAATGCTCCAGGTCGCGACCCCATCGTCTCCCGCATTCTCTGGCTGCGCGGCATGGAAGGAACGAATCGCAACGCCATGAAGCGTTACATTTACATCCACGGCACGACCGAGGAGTGCAATCTCGGCAAACCTGCCAGCTATGGCTGCATCCGCATGGGTATGAAAGATGTGGTGGAGATCTTCGAAGTCGTGGGAATAGGAGCCAAAGTCGTGATCACACGGGATAGACTTCCTGCGGGTGGCAAGGCTGAAGAACCCAAGCCTACGCCCGAAGAGGCATCCATCGTCGCTGAAAAGAAGACGGAAACCCCAGCCACGTCTGACGCCGTTCCAGCAGCCGCTGCACCAGCAGATCAGGCCAAGGAAAAAGGTGGCCAATCGACGGTTGCCCCTGTGGCAAAGTCCAAGTCCAAAAAGCCAGCCACCAAGGCCGAAAAAATAACCACCGGCAACCGCCGGAGCAGTACAGCCCATTTGGCACACGGCTGACATTTTCGTGCGAGAAGTTGAGTGCCGCGCATCAAACAAGGCGGCATCGTTGTGTTTCAAAACGGAATAAGCGGAGCTTCGAAGTCTCTGAGGAAGCAGTTCTTGCGTAAACATGAGAGCTTTCCATCTTCGGCGCTCCTTTCTCGACCACATCACCATGGAAAACGTCATCATCATCGGCACTGGCTGCGCTGGCTACACCGCAGCGATCTACACTGGACGCGCGAACCTGAATCCACTCATCCTCTCGGGCAACCAGCCCGGCGGCCAGCTCACGACGACGACTGAAGTGGAGAACTTCCCCGGCTTTCCAGATGGCATCATGGGCCCCGAGCTGATGATGAACATGCAGACCCAGGCGGAGAAGTTTGGCGCACGCATCGAGTACACTCTCGTCACCAGCTTGGAAAAAGCCCCCGAGGGCCATTTCAACATCACCTGTGAAGACGGCACCGTGCGCCAGACGCGCACGGTCATCGTCGCCACGGGCGCCAGCCCGCGTCACCTCGGTCTTCCCAACGAAAAAAGCCTCATCGGCCACGGGCTCACGAGCTGCGCCACCTGCGATGGCGCTTTTTATCGCAACGTCCCCGTGTGTGTCATCGGTGGCGGCGACAGCGCCTGCGAGGAAGCCAACTTCCTCACCCGCTTCGCCAGCACCGTGTATCTCATCCATCGCCGAGACTCACTCCGCGCCTCGAAAATCATGGCCGATCGCGCGCTCGCGAATCCGAAGATCAAACCCGTCTGGAATAGCACCGTGGCGGAGTATCTCACCGACGAAAAAGGCGAGGTTCGCGCCGTTACGCTGGAGAATCTCATCACTGGAGAGAAGAGCGAACTCGAGCTGAAGTGCGTCTTTGTCGCCATCGGTCACGTGCCGAATGCCGGCTTCCTCGGCGACCTCGTGGACAAGGATGAGAACGGCTACATCCTACAAACCGAGGGCACTCACACAAAGACCGAAGGGCTTTTCGCCGCGGGCGACGTGGCCGATCACGTCTATCGTCAGGCCATCACCGCCGCTGGACAAGGTTGCGCCTCCGCCCTCGAAGCCGAGCGCTACCTCGCCGATCTCGGCGTGGATTGATTGAGTTCACAGTCCGATCACCATCGCCGTCTCTCCGGCGGCGATGCTTTGCCCTTCCTCCAGCCTGAGCAGCGCGTTCGCCTGACTCAGGGCAAAAAGCGCATGGCTTTGCTGAAGTCCGGCGACGTGGAAAACTCCGTCTCGCAACACCCCGCGCAAGTAGTGCGGACGATTGCCATCGTTGGACAAGGCCGTAGAAACCGTGGCAGGCAATCGCGGTGGCGAGACATCAGCGGCCCCCATCCAACGGAGCAGTGCTGGACGCACAAAGAGCTGGAAGGTAACGAAGGAGGACACCGGATTTCCCGGAAGACCGAAGATAAAAACCGGACGCGCATCGCTGGCTCGCGTCGTTTGGGCAAAGAGGAAAGGTTTACCGGGCTTCACCTTCACGCGCCAAAGATCTGGAGTGATGCCGAGTTCGATCAAGGCGGGCTTGATGTGATCATGATCTCCCACGGATACACCGCCGCTGAGCACGATCATGTCGGAGGTTTCAATGAGCATGCGCAGTGTGGTGACTGTGTCCGCCAGCGTGTCCCGACAATGCACCGTGCTCGTCTCACGGATGCCGAGATCTGCCAGCAGTGCCTGAATCATGAACCCATTGCTGTTGTAAATCTGGCCCGACTCGAGCGTGCCACTGCCAGGAGGCACAAGTTCATCTCCAGTGCTAAGCACAGCCACACGCGGCGTTTCATGAACCGCAATGCTCGCGTGTCCTTGTGACGCCAGCAGCCCGATGCGCCCCGGCGTGATCTTTTCCCCACGCCGCAGCATGACCTGCCCCGGACAAAGATCTGCCCCAACGCGACGAACGTTTTCCCCACGCTCCACAGGCTCGCGGCATACAATAACCTCGCCTTCGCGAATCACGTCCTCCTGCATGATCACCGCATCCGCACCCGTTGGCATCGCTGCTCCAGTAAAGATGCGGATGGCATGACCTGGTAGACATTGCAGATGAAGGTCGAGTCCCGCAGGCTGCTCGCCAGCCACGACGATCCTCCCCTGCCCCGCCGTTTCCGCCGCATGAACGGCATAGCCATCCATCATCGAGTTATCGAATCCTGGAATCGGCACCGAGGCGAGAAAGTCCCGCGCGATGTAGCGCCCCAGCGCCGCTGGCAAAGGCAGATCCACGAAAGGACCGGGACTTACCCGGGAAAGCACGCACTCCAGCGCTTCGGCTTCAGTTAGCATGAGTCAAAATCAAGGATTCCCGCCAACGGGTGGCTCGAGATCGCCGAAACCCTTCGCAGGTGCTTCAGTCGTTGGAGGTGTCGCAGGCTTCGTGATGACTGGCAAAGTCGGCTCCAGCGGCAGGGTTGGCACCACAGCTCCACTCGTCCCGGGCAACATGCCGGGCAAAGTTGGCATTGGCTGATAAGCTGACGTGGCCTCTGGAGGCGTCGCCGGAGTTGTCGCAGGCGTGGGCGCAGCGGCTGGCGTCGTGGCCTCAGGAGCCGGTGTGTGCTGCACGAGCACGAGGTTCGTCACCTCAGGATGTCCTTCTTTAATGTCTGCCGTGAGGTAATGCCCCTTACGTTCAGGCGACAGCACCAGCTTCGAGCGCACGCCACTCGCACTCAGCGCGATCAATTCCGCACCTGCATTCAGCGCTGGCATCGGCTCACAACGGATGAGCACATAGTTCT
>JBIKIA010000571.1:0-3446 GCA_044361885.1 Prosthecobacter sp.
AGAAGCTTTGCAAGTCCTGCACCCATTCGAAGTAGGAGACGATGACACCGCCGCTGTTGCACAGAATGTCCGGGATCACGAAGATCTCGGGGCGCTGAGCGAGGATGGCGTCGGCTTCGGGAGTGGTGGGACCATTGGCACCTTCGGCGATGATGCGGCACTGGATCTTGGATGCGTTCGCTTCGGTGATCTGCCGTTCAAGGGCGGCGGGGACGAGGATATCGCAGGGAATGAGGAGCAATTCCTGATTGGTGATCGGCTCTGCGCCGGCATAGCCAACAACGCTTCGCATGGCGGCGACGTGAGCGTCGAGCTGATTTAGATCGAAACCATTAGGATTGTAGATGCCGCCAAAGGCATCACTCACAGCAATGATCTTGATGCCTTGTTTGGCCATCGAAAGGGCGGCGACAGAGCCAACATTGCCATATCCTTGGATGACGGCGGTGGCTCCCTGGGCTTGCATGCCGAGAGTGTCCATGGCGCGGGAGACGAGGTAGGCCACACCACGGCCCGTCGCCTCACGACGGCCGAGTGAGCCGCCGAGCAGCACGGGCTTGCCTGTGACGACTCCTGGCACTGCGTGGCCTATCTGAAGAGAATAGGTGTCCATGATCCAGGCCATGATCTGTTCATTGGTGCCCACGTCGGGAGCGGGAATGTCCACCTGTGGGCCGATGACGGGGATGAGTTCCTGCGTGTAGCGCCGGGTTAGCCGTTCCAATTCGCCGTTGGAAAGAGCGCGGGGATCGCAGGTGACGCCACCTTTGGCTCCGCCATAAGGCAGGCCGACGAGGGCGCACTTCCAGCTCATCCACATCGCCAGTGCGGCCACCTCACCAATGGTGACGTCGGGATGATAGCGGATGCCACCTTTGGTTGGGCCAAGGGTGAGATGATGTTGCACACGATAGCCCATAAAAACCTTCGTGCTGCCATCGTCCATGTTCACAGGTATGGAAACCGAGAGGGACCGCTTCGGCATTTTTAGCCGGTCACGTGCCGACTCGGGGATGTTCATGAAGTCGGCCACGAGGTCGAACTGTTGGCATGCCATCCGGAAAGTGGGTGAGTCGTAGAGATGCAGATTCATGGTGGATGCCATATTATACGCACCACGGCAGGGGGATCGAAACTGAAAGCTGGGTGGTGGACTAAAATTGCCAAAATGAGCACACTGACTGTAGGGTGACCCCTTGAATTACAGTTTGACAGGTCCGCCTACCCCGACACCATACGCGCCCCTCCGCCGGACCGGCTTGCTGATCCCTCGGAGTGTGCCCCAACTACCCCACAACCTGTTTTGCGAAGCCTGATCCTCTCCAGTATTTTCCTCGTTACCTTAACCAGTTACGCGGAGGATGCCAAGAAGACCACCGCCACTCCCACCGTCCCTCCTGGCACGGTAATCTCTGGAGTGCGCACCACTGCCTACACTCACACGGAGGCTGATCATATCGAATATGGAGCCCGGACAGGTGCTGGCACGGGACTTTTGCATGGTAAGGTGCGCAGTGCAGCTGCGGACTGGTCCATCTATCCGGTGGGCACTGTGTTTCAGATCTCTGGGGACTCGAGTCTCTACCTCGTGGATGACTATGGCTCTGCGCTTGTCGGCACACGTACGATTGATCTCTACAAGCCGACCACCTCGGCGATGAACAACTGGGGCACGCGAACTGTGACGATCCGCATTTTGAAATGGGGCTCCTACACGAAGAGCCTCGCCATCCTCAAGCCGCGCGCTTTGAAAGCATCCCATGTTCGGGAGATGGTGTCCCGTCTCGTGAAGCGCGTGACCACCTGATCCATCAGGCGGCCGCCGCGCGTGCCTGTGTGATCATCTCCATGAAGAGTTTTCTTTGTTCGGCCAGGGCTGCGACGCGGTCCCCAGGTTTGGTGCGCGCCTCCAGCAGCACCCAGCCAGCGTAGTCGGCATCGACGAGCAGGCGCGCGAGTTCGGGGTAGGGGTAGCCGGGTTCATTCACCTCGCGGATGTGCGTCGTGGCACCGAGGAAGTCCTTCACCTTGGCAAAGTTCGCGGCGATGCCATCGCCCTTGAGGTCGTCAGGATTGGAGTTCCAGCAGACGCGGACATTGTCGCGTGCTGCAGCTTCCATCACCGTTTTAATGTGGCCGAGATCACTGACTCCGCCGTGGACTTCGAGGCGGATTTCCTGACCAAAGCCAAGCGCATAGTCGCCGATTTCAGCGAGTGAATTGCCGATCTGTTCCAGCGTCTTCTCCACGGGCACTTCCTTGGTGAGGTTGTTCGGCTTCACTTTCACGCCACTGCCTCCGATGTCGTGGCTGAGCTTGATGTACTCTTTGGCCAATTCGATCTGCTTCTTCACTTCAGCGGGGTCCGCGCTGTGAAACTCGCAGTTCGTACCCATGCCGAGCACATCCACGGGAGAATCTTCAAAGCGTTTCTGCACCTCCTTGCGCTGAACGGCATTCAGATTCGGCTCCACCTTGTGCGCGTGTTCGATGCGCAGTTCCACACCAAGGACCTCAGACGTTTCACAGTTCTTGATGAGCGTCGGCAGGTCCCAGTCCGCTCCCCACATGTAGGTCACGAGACCAAAGTGGATGTTTTCGCCCTTGTAACTGAGCTTGGTGTTTTGAGCAAAGAGTGGCGTGGCGAAGGCTGTGCTCAGGGCGGTGGTGAGGAAATGGCGGCGGGAATTCATGGCGGTGAAGGAAACGGAAAGAGTTGAGAAAACGTGCATCATGGAAAGGACTCACCCATTCATCAGAGCCTCGATTTCATCGGCTTCGATGGGGATGGAGGCCATGAGGTCGGTGTTCCGGTCGGGGCCGATGAGGACATTGTTTTCCAGGCGCACCCCGAGTTTTTCTTCACGGATGTAGATGCCGGGCTCGATGGTGAAGACCATGCCGGGTTCGATGGGTTTCCAAGTGTGGCCCACATCATGAACGTCGATGCCGAGATGGTGGCTGGTGCCATGGGGGAAGTACTTCTTGTACAGCGGCTTATCGGGATCCTGCTTCTCCACTTCGTCGCGTTTCAGCAGGCCGAGGTCGATGAGTTCCGAGGTCATGATCTTCGCCACCTCCTCCTGATATTCACGGATGATCACGCCCGGACGCAGAATCTGGCGGCACTCGCGGAAGATGCGCAGCACAGCGTCATAGACCTGGCGCTGACGCGGGGTGAAGCGTCCATTCACGGGGATCGTACGGGTGAGGTCGGCGTTGTAGTTGCCGTAGTTCGCCGCCACATCCAGTAGCAGCATCTCTCCGTCCTGACACTGGCAGTGATTGGTGATGTAGTGCAGCACGCAGGCGTTGGCTCCAGTGGCGATGATGGGTGTGTAGGCAAAGCCGCGCGCGCGCTGGCGGATGAACTCATGGGCTAGCTCGGCCTCGATCTCAAACTCATGCACGCCGGGCTTCACAAACTTCAGCAGGCGGTGGAAACC
>JBIKIA010000572.1:0-3444 GCA_044361885.1 Prosthecobacter sp.
TAATACGTTAGTCCGACCTTGTGGACCTCTCTGGGGCGATCCCCAGAACCACCAGCCCACCTGCGCAGCGCTCACTTCGCAGACTCGTTGCGCCAAGTCCAGTCGCCGAGGTAGTCGGTTGAGCGTGGTGAAGTGTCTTTCTTTTTCTGCGGCTTCTCCGCTGCCAGAGCGCCGTCGTCATCTTTGCCATCGGGGCCTGAGTGCCAGAGGCGGTAGCGACCATCCGCACTCGTGCGGTAGTGCATCGGCGTTCCGTCAAAGGCGGTGAGGGAGGTGTTGGAGAGGTCTTCGAGCTTCGGCGGGTAACTGCCGTGCTGGAGGAAATGCAGCTCCAGAGCGCAGGCGATCAAGGCCTGGTTTCGCGTCACCTCAGCCAGGGCGCTGCTCCTTTTCACCTGACCCATGGCGGGCAGGGCGAGTCTGGCCAGCATGTTGTCGGGTCGGCGCAGAAGGTTCTGGCTCTTCACCCACACGTCCAACGGATCAGGCACGACAAGCGCGACCTTCAGCCCTTGATCGCGGATGGGTCGCACGAGCTGCCCCCACTCTGCCTGCACGAGGCTCGTTTTCATGTGCGTGAAGAACCCGGTGGGGATGCTAAGCATGAGGGCACCATTAAATGCTGAAGTGGATGGACCATCACTCTGGATCATCGAGAAAAGCTCGACTGCCCGCAACGGCTCACGTTCCAGCAGCTCGCCCATATCCGCACCGGCCGCCATCTCGCCTCGCGTAGCCTGGAGGAGGCTGGCGGGGATGTCGAGAGGTTGAAACCCTTGCCGCAAAGCCTGGATCATCTCGGCCGTCAGCACACGTTTTTGCAGCAGCACCCAGGTCAGTTCGGCGGCGGTCTGCTGCTGGTTGATGCCCACCAGATGACCGATGAGGAAAGGCTCATGCAGGGCACCTTCTGCCAGCCTGAGGATCGCGATGACATCGCTCACCGCTGCGGCAGGATCGCCGGATTCCAGGCAGGCAAGGCCATGGAGCCACTGGGCGCGAGATAGATCCTGCGCCGTGGTGTAGTGGGGCATGGCGAGCGTGAAAAGATTCTCCGGCAGGTTGGAGGCATCCCAACGCGGCAGGAACTCGATACGGGAGCGAGTGCGCGCGGCTTCAGCGAGTTGGGTGAGCATGGGCAGGTGCGCCTCCAGGACTTGTCGCAGCGCTTTGGCATCGGCATTCGGCGGAAGCTGGAGCTGCTTCTGCTCGCGCAGGGCCGTGATGATTTTGGCTACATCGGGTGGCTGTGCCTTCCTCAGCCCCTCGAAGGCGAGCGCCTGACTCACACGTTTATCGCGGAGGAACTGGCAGGACTTATCGATAACGTCACGCTTCGCTTGAGCGGCTTTGGCAGCAGGGCTGTCTCCCGGTGCGAGGCGGATGCCATTCAGCGGCTCGATGGCGGCGAAGTTCTGCGCGTCCGCGATGGGCGGAGACAGGAGCTTGAGGAAATCGAGCGTTTCACCTTCGGCATTGAGTTCAGCATTCAGGCGTAACCAACGGCGCTGCCCCGTCCAGTTCAGCACGACGGCCAGCAGGACCCAGAGGGTGATCAGCGTGATGAGTGTCCAAAGCAGGCGACGAAACCAGCGGCGGTGAAGGAGTGAGGTCATGGGGTGAAGAGGTGGGTTATTTTAAAGCGAGGAGGGACTGCATGAGCTCGGCCCGCTGGAGCATGGCATCCGCATTCAGAGCTGGCGCGGGTGCTGCTGGATCTGAGGCTGCTGGCGTGGTGAAATGCAGGACGAGCACGGCGGCCCAGGCGAGTCCCCAACCCACCGCGAGCCAGCGTGGAGGAGTCTGCCGAGGCTGGAGCGGAGCGCTCTGCAAACGCGAGAGCATTTCCTCACGCCACGCCGGCGGCAGTGGCTGGAGCTGAAGCGATGAGAGCCGGGATTCGAGATTGTCTTTCATGGCTGGATTTCGTCGTAGAGCGGACGCAGGAGCGTGCGCAGTTTCTCAATGGCGTAGCGGTAACGGCTGGCGGCGGTGTTGAGCGGGATGCCCTGGGTTGCCGCGATCTCTTCAAAGGTGAGTCCCTGCCAAAGCTTGAGATGAGCGACACTGCGCTGCTCAGGCGGCAGTTCATCTAGGGCCGCCTGCACCCGCAGCGCGAACTCGGCGGTGTCGGGATCGGCTTCGCTTTGAAAAAGAGGCTGCGGCTCTGAGGCACTGCGCTCTTCAGCGCTGCGGCGAGTGTGGTGACGGCGGAGCCAGTCGAGCGTCAGGTTGTGTGCCAACCGTGTCAGCCAGGCGCATTCGCTTTCGACGACGGGCAGCCCCTGATGCTGAAGTTTCAGGAACAGCTCCTGGAGAAGGTCCTTCGCCTCTGTCTCCGATCTTACGATGCCGACAATGTAATGAAACAAGCCCGCTGCATGGGCATCGTAGAGTTCAGAAATCTGGCGGGTGGTAAGCATGAGCAGCGAGTCACTGGGAGACGCAAGGCGGCGTGAGATTTGTCTAAAGAATCTTGGGGCTCAGAGCTACCGCCCGACAGATAAAAAAACGGACGCGGAGTGATCCGCGTCCGTCTCGAATGAATCTGAAGGTTGGAATCTTTAAACCGTGAAAGCTGGCAGCTTAACGATCTTGCCGCCAGCCATCGCGGACTCATGGGCGCAGAGGCCCACGCAGGTCCAGTTGGCAGACTGCTTCGCATTCGGGAAGGGATCGCGGCCCTCGGTCAATGCGGTAGCAAACTCATGAGCCAGATGCGGATGGCTGCCACCGTGGCCGCTGCCTTGCACAAAGCTCAGGTGCGTCTTTTTGCCGAGGTCATAGACGCCCTTCGTGGTGAAGTCGCGGATGCTCTTCGGCAACAGCCTGGCGTAGTCAGGTGACTTCACCAGCTTCGGAATCTTGTGCTCAGGCAGCTTCGCCGTGTGCATGATCAGCGGCTCGTGCTCGATCAGCGGCCATTCGATGGAAGCCTTGTCGCCATACACGTCGATGCTTTCACGATACTGCCGCGCCGTGTCGAAGAGACTGCGGATCACCCGCGCGCTCAGATCGCTGTCCTTGAACTTCACATGCGCCGTCTCCACGGCAAAGGGCGAGCCATACTGCTTCACCAGCTCAGGTCGGATCGTGCCGGAGCCAAAGCAGCTCACATACTCCGCCGGCGTGCCAGCGAGCGCGACCACGGGGCCGACGCAATGCGTGGCATACCACATCGGCGGCAGGCCTGGCCAGTAATTCGGCCAGCCGTCCATGTCCTGCTGATGGCTGGACTGGAGGAACTGCAACTTGCCGAGTTTGCCCTTCTGATACTGCTCCTTCATGAAGAGGAACTCGCGGGCATACACCACGGTTTCCATCATCATGTATTTCAAACCCGTCTTCTTCACGAGGTCACAGATCTTTTTGCAGTCTTCGATGCTCGTGGCCATCGGCACCGTGCAGGCGACGTGCTTGCCAGCCTTCAGGGCCTCGATCGAC
>JBIKIA010000111.1:0-11467 GCA_044361885.1 Prosthecobacter sp.
CAAAAAGGCCGGTTTGAGCTTCGCATTGTGCTACGAGGACCAGGCGGTGAAGTCGCTCAAAAATGGCGAGGACGTGAAACAGGCCGAGAAGGACCTCAAATGGGCTGAAGAGCACTTTTTCGCTGATCCGAGCTATGTGAAGCAAGATGGCCGCCCGGTGCTTCTTGTCTTCGGACCGCAGCATTTGAAGGGGAAGTTCGATCTGAAGTCCAAACCGCTCGTTTTTGGCCTTTCGCACCTCGTGAAGCAAAACGGCCTCGATGGCGCGTTCGCGTGGCCGCCGGTGACGGGTGGCAAATCGCTCTCACCAGAGCAGTGGAAGAAGGAGCTAGGCCTCATCTATGAGCAAAAAACGCCCTTCATCGCCACCGCGTTCCCAGGCTTCAAAGACATCTACAAACAAGCGGGCGTGCATGACAGCTATGGTGGTATCGCCTCGCGTGCGGGGCTCACGATGAGCGAATCGCTCGCGCAGGCGCTCGAGAGCAAGGCGCCGCTCATCCAGATCGCCACCTGGAACGACTACGGCGAGGGCACGATGATCGAACCGACGCGCAACCACGGCTTCCGCCATCTCGAAAAACTCCCGCGCTGCGGCAATCCGGCCGATCTGCGCCTGCCGGTCATGCTTTACCAGCTCCGCCAACGTGGCGGCGATGCTGCGAAGCTCGATGAGGCCTCTGCGCTCATGTTTGCGTCAAAGTTCACCGAAGCCGAGGCCCTCCTCGCGAGCGTGAGCCGCGAACTCGGCAAACAAATCATCGACGGCAGCTACCACCTCACCACCGAACTGCTTTATCGTGAGGAACTCGGCATCACGGCTGAGCTAAACCAGCGTTGCAGGCTCGATGTGTATGCGCCGGCTACGAAGAAGCCCTTCTCCACCGTCATCTGGTTCCACGGCGGCGGTTTGACGCAAGGCGAGCGCTCCATCCCGCTGCCGTTTCGCAATCAGGGTATCGCCGTCGTGACCGCAAACTATCGCCTCAGCCCCGGTGTGAAGTCGCCCGTCTTCATCGAGGACGCCGCCGCGGCCATCGCGTGGACGTTCAAACACATCGCCGACTTCGGCGGCGATCCGCAGCGAATCTTTGTCAGTGGTCACAGCGCTGGAGCCTACCTCTCGCTCATGTGCGGCCTCGACAAACAATGGCTCGGCAAGCACGGCATCAATGCGGATCAAATTGCCGGCCTCATCCCGCTCAGCCCGCAGGTCATCACCCACTTCACCATCCGCGACGAGCGTGGCATCGAGGAAACGCAGCCCATCATCGACGACCTCGCGCCGCTGTTTCACGTCCGCAAAGACGCCCCGCCCATCCTCCTCGTCACTGGAGATCGCGAAAAAGAGCTCATGGGGCGCTACGAGGAGTGCACCTACTTCTGGCGCATGATGAAACTCGCCGGCCACAAGCAGACTACACTCCACGAACTCGACGGCTTCGACCATGGCAAGATGCCCGAGCCCGCCTTTCCGCTGCTGCTGAAGTTTGTGGAGACAATCGAGACGCTTTCTGGCAAAAAATAAGCCATGATTATTTACGGGACTGCACTCCTCGCCTTGTGTCACTTGCTGGGCATCATCATTGGCGATCTTCTTGGCCGAGCGCTCGGCATGACGACGAATGTCGGCGGCGTGGGCATCGCGATGTTGTTGCTGATCATCTCGCGCATCTATCTGCATAAGAGTGGCCGGCTCTGTGCCACCTCGGAGAGCGGCGTGCATTACTGGGGTGCGATCTACATCCCGGTCGTTGTCGCGATGGCGATGCAGCAGAACGTGGTGGCGGCCTTGAAGGGCGGACCGGTGGCGCTGATCGCGGCGGTGGGTAGCGTGGTGCTATGCGGACTGTTTGTGTCGTTTATCAATCGCATGGAGCCGGAAACGGATGCTCAGGAGGAAGGCCAATGATGTGGGAGATTCTTGAGAAAGCCGCCAAAGAGAATGGACTCGTCACCGCGTTTGCCGTGGTGGGTTTGGTGATGCTCGTGTCGGGCGTGGTCTCGCGGAAGCTGACCTTTGGTCGCGTGCAGGGCTCGGCGATTGCCATCTTGATCGGCCTCGCGCTGGCGTATGTCGGCGGGAAGATGTCGGGCGGCTCGAAAGGCCTCGCCGACCTCGCGTTGTTCAGCGGTGTCGGTTTGATGGGCGGGAACATGCTGCGTGACTTCGCCATCGTGGCGACGGCTTTTGAAGTGCATGCCGAGGAGGCGAAGAAAGCGGGCTGGATTGGTGCCATCGCGCTGCTACTGGGCACGGTGCTGCCGTTCATCGTCGGCGTGGCGGTGGCGTGGGCTTTTGGCTATCGTGATGCGGTGAGCATGACCACCATCGGAGCGGGAGCGATCACCTACATCGTTGGCCCCGTGACGGGTGGAGCGATTGGCGCGACCTCCGATGTGATGGCACTGAGCATCGCCACGGGCGTGATCAAAG
Organism: Prosthecobacter sp.; assembly: GCA_044361885.1. Lineage (GTDB taxonomy): Bacteria > Verrucomicrobiota > Verrucomicrobiia > Verrucomicrobiales > Verrucomicrobiaceae > Prosthecobacter. Next base: position 2,438 of record JBIKIA010000111.1, read on the forward strand.
CAATCCTCGTGATGATCTCGACTCCCGTCGCTGCCAAGTTTCTGCGTCTCAAGACGCCACGCTCCGCCATGGTCTTCGGTGGCCTCGCTGGCACCGTCAGTGGTGTCTCCGCTGGTCTCGCGGCCACGGATCGAAAACTGGTGCCATATGGCGCGCTGGTGGCGACCTTTCACACCGGACTCGGCTGCCTGATGGGGCCGTCGGTCTTGTTTTTTATCGTCCGTGCTTTGGTTTGAATCATATGACTGAACTCCCCTTCATCGCCCGCGCTCGCTCGCATAGCAGCCATGTCGCCTTTCGCTCGGCCACGAGCACGCAGACTTACCAGCAACTTCTCGACGGCTCCACCGCCATCTCATCCGCGTTGCTCGGGGATGCGGAAGACCTCAAGGAAGCCCGTATCGCTTTGCTTGTGACGCCCGGTGCAGAGTATGTGGCGGCGCAGTGGGGCATCTGGCGAGCAGGTGGGATCAAGGTTCCGATCTGCCTCTCCGCCACGGAGCCGGAGTGGGAGTACGCGCTCACGGATTCGCAGGTGAGCCTCGTTTTGGCCGATGCCGCGAACGTGGCCAAGATCGCGCGGCTTTGTGAGCGGTTGGGTGTGAAACTCATGAACGTGAGCAACATCAGCGCGTCATCAAAGTCGCTGCCTGAGATTGATGTGAATCGTCGGGCGATGATCCTCTACACCAGCGGCACGACGAGCAAGCCGAAGGGCGTCGTGACGACGCATGCGAACATCCAGGCGCAGATTGAGAGCCTCGTGCAGGCTTGGGAATGGTCTGCCAGCGACCGCATCCCGATGTTTCTGCCGCTGCATCACATCCACGGCATTATCAACATCATCGGCTGCGCCTTGTGGAGCGGTGCGAGCGTGGAGGCCTTCCCGCGCTTTGATTTGGCCGCCATCCTCGACCGTGTGCGCAGCGATGCCTACACGCTCTTCATGGCCGTGCCGACGATCTATGTGAAGCTCATTCAGGCGCTCGAATCGGCCTCGGAGAGCGACCGCTCAGCCATTGTGGCCGGTTTCAAACGCATGCGCCTCATGGTTTCCGGAAGCGCTGCCTTGCCCGCTAGCGTGCATGAGCAATGGACCGCGCTCACGGGCCAGGAACTGCTCGAACGCTACGGTATGACGGAGATCGGCATGGCGATTTCCAATTTGTATCATGGCGAACGCCGCCCCGGAGCCGTTGGTGCGCCGCTGCCCGGAGTGGAAGTTCGTTTGAAGGCTGAAAACGGCCCCGTCATCACCGCCGAGGATGAACCGGGCGAGATCCAAGTGCGCGGCCCCGGCGTCTTTGCGGCCTACTGGAGCCGCCCCGAAGCAACGGCTGAAACCTTCGACGGTGATTGGTTTCGCACGGGCGACATGGCGGTGTTGGAACGCGGCTACTACCGCATCATGGGCCGCCTGAGCGTGGACATCATCAAGAGCGGCGGCTACAAGCTCAGCGCGCTCGAAATCGAAGCCGCGCTGCTCGATCACCCGCTCATCGCCGAGTGCGCCGTCATCGGCCTGCCGGACGATACTTGGGGCGAGGCTGTCACGGCAGCTATCGTTTTGAAAAGCGGCACGCTGGAGCTCGCGGCGCTACGTGAGTGGTGCAAAGGCCGGCTCTCCGTCTATAAAATCCCGCAGCGTCTCAAGATCATGAGCGAGCTGCCGCGGAATGCGATGGGCAAGGTCACGAAGCCCGCCGTAAAAGTTTTGTTTTAGCATCCCATGCCCACCTCACACTCACGCCGCTCCTTCCTTCGCCTCGCCGCGCTTTCACCGCTCGCAGCATGGGCGTTGGAACCCATCCGCCGCATCGGCGGGGCATCGTTTTGGCCGGGATTGAATGCGTATTCTTTTCTGGAGCAGCTTCAGGCGAATGCCACGGACCCCAAGACGGGCATCGACCTCTTTGGCGTGTGCGATTTCGCCGCGAAGCAGAACATTGCGGCGGTGGATCTCACGGGTTACTTCTTTCCCGGCTATCCGGCGGCTCCGGCGGACAGTTATGTGAACCGCATCAAGAAGCACACACACGATCTCGGGCTTGACATCAGCGGCACCGGCGTGCGCAATGACTTCGCCACGGCGGACAAGGCCGTGCGCACGGAAGGCGTGCGCGTGACCAAGGAATGGATCGAAGTGGCCGCTCGGCTCGGTGCGCCGGCGATCCGTGTCTTCGCGGGACCGCAGCCGCCGCACAAAGAATGGCAGGCCGCCGCTCCCGGTGCCGCACGCGCCGACATCGAGGCCTGGATGGCCGATGCGCTGCGCGAGTGCGCCGTGCATGGCGAGAAGTTCGGCGTGCTCGTGGCCGTGCAAAATCATGGCGACTTCCTAAACACCGGCGCGGAGCATGTGAGCCTGCTGCGCCGCGTGGATCATCCGTGGTGCGGCGCTTTGGTGGACACTGGCAAATACCTCACCGCCGATCCCTATGCCGACATCGCGGTGGTGGCTCCCTATGCGGTGAACTGGCAGATCAAGGAAACCATCGGCAGCAGCATGAAAACACCGCGTACCGACTTCAAGAAGCTCGCGCAAATCATCCACGACAGCGGCTATCGCGGCTATGTGCCCATCGAGACGCTCTCCATGCGCCGGAAAGACTACGATCCCGCCGCCGAGGTCATCCGCGTGCTTGCCGAATTGCGTGCAGGCATCGCCGCCATCGTCTAGGCCTTCCCAGCCTGCGGCCCCGCTCATGACCTTCGAACCCGACTATCTCCCTCACCTCAACGGCGGCCCATTGGGGCGTGTGCGGTTCAAATCGGTGCCGGAGGACTTCGTGGTGGAGGAAGTGCTCGGCTTTGAACCCTCCGGCGTGGGCGAGCACTGCCTCGTCTGGGCGGAAAAACGTGATCTCGACAGCAACACCGCCGCTGCACGCCTCGCCGATGCGCTGGGCTTGCGGCATCGTTTGGTCAGTCACTGCGGCTTGAAGGACCGCCACGCCGTCACGCGGCAGTGGTTCAGCCTGCACATGCCGGGCCAGCCTTCCCCCGAACCAGCAGCGCTGGAGTCCGAAGGCCTCCGCGTGCTGCGCATCACACGAAACACGCGCAAACTCCGCCGAGGCATCCATCTCGGCAATCGCTTCACCATTCGCCTGCGCGGGCCGGACTTCGACGCCACACTCGCCGCCGAGCGCTGGCAGCGCATCGTCGAGCGCGGTGCACCGAACCACTTTGGCACGCAGCGTTTTGGCAATGAGGGTCGCAACGTCGAAAAGGCGCTCGCCATGTTTCGCGGCGACTTCAGTCCTGATCGCTTGCTGCGCGGCATCCTGCTCTCGGCAGCACGCAGTCACCTTTTCAATGCCGTCGTCGCTACCCGCATGGCCGCAGGCACCTGGGATCGCGCCCTGAGTGGCGAGGTCTATGGCTTCGCCGATAACGGCACGATCCTGCTGCCCGAAAAACATCGCGGCGATGAAGCCGAGCGCTTCCAGCAAGGCGTGTGCGAACTCACCGCGCCACTCTGGGGCGTGGGCGAGCTGCAAAGCATCGGCGAAGTGCGCGAACTCGAAGCCACCATCGCCGCAGACTACCCCGCACTCACCGCCGGCCTCGAAGCCGCCGGTCTGCGCCAGGAGCGCCGCGTCATGCGCCTGCGCCCCGAGCAGCCCAGCTTCACCGCACTTGAAAACGGCGACCTTGAGCTGAGTTTCGCCCTGCCCAAAGGCACCTACGCCACCACGCTGCTCAGCGAACTGGCCGTGCTGGATGAATCCTGATCTCAAACTCAACAACATGCCTCAGAACCGTCGCAGCAAGGTGGCATACAGCAAGAAGCTCTATCGCCAGAGGTATCGCGTGGAGAATTTATTTTGCCACATCAATCGTTGGGTCTGCTTCTCGCTGCGTCGTGACAAACTCGCACAGACTTCTCCTCACTGCTCGCGTTTGCCGCCATCATCGACTTGATACAGCCGCTCAAGAGGGTTTAAACCACTGCCCAGCAGTTTCCGGACATCGTTTTTCGCCGCACAGAATTAGAATCGCTATCTCAAAGAGGCATGACATGACCATGCCCCAGAAGCTGGCCACTTCAGAGATTAGAACTGGTCTAAAGGCGGCGATCCGAACGCCATCACTTCACGAGCGTGTCATAGAGCGCCTTCGTGCGCTCGGCGATGCTTGTCCAACTGAAGCGCTCGACGGCGCGTTTGCGTCCGGCGAGGCCCATTTGGCGGCACTTGTCAGGGTCGGCCATGAGGCTGTTGATGCCTTCGGCGAGGTCTTTGGCGAAGCGGGCGGGGTCGGTGGCCTCGAAGGGGCTCTCGGTCTGCTGATCGAGCTGGACGAGGAGGCCTGTCTCATAAGGGACGACGACTTCTTTGATGCCGCCGACGGCGCTGGCGACGACGGCGGTCTCGCAGGCCATGGCCTCCAGATTGATGATGCCGAAGGGCTCATAAATGGAGGGGCAGCAGAAGACGCTGGCATGGGAATACATGACGATCTTTTCCGGCACGGGCAGCATGGACTGAATCCAGACGATGCCACCGCGTTTCACCTGGGCGGCGGCGACGGCGGCCTCCATCTCGGCGAGGATTTCAGGGGTGTCTGGCGCTCCGGCGCAAAGCACGACCTGGAAGCCGGGGGCCATGCTCTCGATGGCGCGGACGAGGTGGACGATGCCTTTCTGCCGGGTGATGCGGCCGACGAAGAGGACGTAGGGCACGTCGGGGTTCACGCCATGCTTGCGGAGTACGTCTGGGTTCTCGGTGCGGTGGTATTCATCGGGGTCGATGCCGTTGTGGATGACGTGGATCTTGTGGGGATCGACTTTGAAGAGGCGCATGACATCGACTTTGGTCTCCTCGGAGACGGCGACGATGGCGTCGGCCATTTCGATGGCGGTCTTTTCCAGCCAGCAGGTGAAGTCGTAGCCGCCGCCGAGCTGCTCACGCTTCCAGGGGCGGAGGGGCTCCAGGGAATGGACGGTGAGGACCATTGGGATGCCGTAATTGAGCTTGGCGAGGATGCCGCCGAAGTGGGCGTACCAGGTGTGGAGATGGACGACTTGGGCGTCGATGTTGCGGGTGTTGAAGTCGAGATTCCGCTGGAGGGCGCCGAAGACGGACTTGAGGTTCGCGGGGCTGGTCCACTTCGAGTTATCGAGTCCAGTACCGTGGACTTCGATGGTGCCGGTGCTGTCTTCCTGATCTCCAAAGCAGCGGACTTCCACGTCCATGAGCTTGGCGAGTTCGCGGGTGAGGTATTCGACGTGAACGCCAGCTCCGCCGTAGATGTAGGGAGGGTATTCGTTGGTGAGGAAGAGGGACTTCATGGGTGCGGGTGCTGTCTATCGTGAGACTGGGGGCATAGGCAAGCATCAAACCGTTCACGAGGAGATGGCCTGGACGCAAAAACGGACGCGACCTGTGGGGGGCGCGTCCGTTGAGAGGCTGAGGCGGGATTATTCCAAGATCACACCACCCGAGAACATGGGAAGTACGGCGGGCTGGGGGAAGATGGGCTGGGGGAGCTGCTGGAGGAGGAAGTAGCCGTGGCCCTCCTGGCCGCCAGCAGCGGTGCGGACGATGATGCCCTGGAAGGTGGGCTTCCGCACGATGGGCTTGACTCCGGGGGTGACGGGGTGGACATCCGTGAGGGTGAAGCCGCCGCTGATGAGGCCGGTGTCTGTGGCGATCTTCAGGGTGGTGAGCGTGGGACCGAAGGCGGCGATGGTGAGGCTCTTTCCTGGGATCAAAGAGACACGCCGGTCAGCGCGGGAGGGTTCGTCATCGAGCCCGGCATCGAAGAAGGCCAGACCGGCGTTGTTCGCGCGGGCAGGGGTGGTTTTGCCCAGGATGATGGCGGTGGCGGCGGGTGCTGCGTATTGGCCGCCCATGATGACGAGTCCGTAGGGGGTAAAGCCGGCTTTGTAGGTCGTGGCAGTGGTGGCGGTGTTTTCTGGTCGGGACCAAGTCGGTGAGCCGGTGAGGGTGTTCGTGTCAGCGGCTCCTAAAACGATGTCGAGGATGCCCACGAGACTGCCTTTGGAGGGCAGGTCGTCATAAATGGCGAGGTCGCCGTCCGGTCCGAGGAAGGTGCTGGAGGTGAATTTGTCTCCATCAGCGGTCTGGCCAGCGATGGCGAAGGAGGCACCATTCTGCGGCACTCTGAAGCTACCGAAGCCGAGGCCCTGGGGGATGTCGTCTTCACCTGAGAGGGAGTTGGGTACATCGAGGGAGAAGGTGTAGTAGCCGTCGTAGTTGGAAGACAGGGTGGTGGCGTTCCAGGTGTTCTTCCAGCCGGTGAAGCTGCTGCTGCCGAGGCCGGTGCTGCTGACAGTGCCGGTGGTGACACGCTTCGTGGTGGTATTGATGGTGAAGGTGACGGCGAGTGCGGGCAGCGGGGCGCGGGTGATGCTGAGGCTGCCGGTGACGAGCGGGCTGCCTGCGCTGGCGGTGATGCTGCCTGCGGGGAAGCTGTAGCTCTTGGTGCCGAGGAAGACCTTGCCGGTGTAGCTGCCAGTCGTCGTGACTTTGAGTTCAAAACGGCCTCCGAGGTTATCATTCACGGGACCGCGTGCGATGATGCCGAGGTAATCACCATCAGCACCTGTGGTTAGCGGATTGATGATGAGGGTGGCGGTGGTGTTGGAGGTGCCGAGGCTGTTGATGGCGCTGATGTTGATGGTGTGACCGGGGGCGGCTTTGGCTGTGGTGGGCTTTCCGGTGAATTCACCAGTGGCGGTGTTGAACTTCAGGCCAGGAGGCAGCGGGCTGGCGGTGTAGCTGGTGGGTGTGCCTTCATTTTCATCCAGCGGGATGAAGAAGCTGTAATCACCGCTGACGATGGCTTCATCCATGACGACGGGCTTGGGCGTGATGCTGGGAGCGGAGTCGAAGATGGTGAGGATGTTATCTCCACTGACGAGGGTGCCGCCCGGGCCGCTAACTTCACAGGTGTAGGTGCCTGCATCATCGGGGACGAGGGTGTTGATGACGAGGGTATTGCCTGTGGCGACGTAGTCGGCATCGACAGGGAGCGTTGCGCCATTTTTGAGCCAGAGATAGGTCAATGTGGTGCCTGGGCTTGTGGCGGCGGCGACGGTGAAGGTCGCTTTGGCGGCACCAGAAGCAAGGTTTTGCGTCTTGGGGGTGCGATCGACGACAGTGAGGGCAGCGGTGTTGCTGTCCGTGAAGCCGGCGGCATTGGTGGCACGCAGGCGGTAGAGCACGGCGGCGTCTGTGAGCTTCACCGCAGGGATGGTGTAGATTGTGGAGTTGGCTCCAGTGATGTTGGCATAGGTGGTTCCGGTGCCTTTGCGCCAGATCTGGGTGGCTGGAGTGGGGCTGTCCACAGATGCCGTGAAAGTGACCGGCGCTCCGAGGGCGGCGATATGCGGCAGCGGATGCACGTCAAAGACGGGGGTGAGGGTTTCCACGCCTTCGCCGGTGAGTGCGATGTCGAAGGGGTTTTCATCGTAGTCGTTGCTGGCGATGCGGAGGCTGGCATTGAAGACGCGCAGGGCATTCGGCGTGAAACGCACGACGAAGGTGGTGGTGCCCTTCGAGGCCAGGGTGGCCGGAGGAGCGGTGGTGACCGTGAAGTTCGCCGCATCTGCACCGACGATACTCGTGGAGATACCAGTGAGGCTGGTAGTGCCCGGATTCTTCAGAGTGAAGGTGCGAGTAGCGAAGTTTGGCTGCACGGCGGGGCCGAAGTTGATGGAGCTGCCGCCGTCCACAAGCAGGGTGGCAGCAGGCTGCTCGACGCTGATCTCAGGTCCGGTGGCAGTGCCGGTGAGCTTGATATCGTAAGGCGACTCGTTGGTATCGTTGTTGACGATGTGCAGGGCGGCAGTGCGCACGCCGAAGGTGCTCGGGTAGAAGTAGATGTCGAGTGTCCTCGAAGCACCTGGGGCGATGCTGCTCCCTGACAAATCGTAGTCGAAGTCGGCGGCATTTACGCCGTCGATAACGATGTCAGCGATGTTGACGGTGGCGGTGCCGACGTTTTTCAGCGTCACGCTGCGAGTGTAGTCGGAACCCACAGCCAGATTGATGCCGTAATTGATGGCTCCACCATCTGCGAGAGCTGTACCAGCAGGTATTTCTGCATTCAGTTCAGGCGTGGTGCCGTTGGCGGTGAGGGCAATGTCGAAGGGGTTTTCATTCGCGTCATTGCTGGCGACACGGATCGTGGCAGCACGCGGCCCGACGGCTCCAGGAAGGAAGGTGACGGTGAATTCCATGCTCTCTTCAAAAGCGAGCGTCGTCTTGTCCAGAGTGCTGAAAAGGACGTCAGCGGCATTTGCGCCCGTTTTGCTCAAAACCAGGCCAGTGAGAGGTGCGGTGCCGGTATTGCGGATGCTGAAGGTGTGAGTCCTTCCGATGCCGAGCACGGCGTCTCCGAGCGCGATGGTGCCAGTGTTGTCAATCAGGGGTACGGAGCCGCCGGTTTCATTGATGACATCAATTTCGGGTGCTGTAGGGGTGATGCCGTTGCCGGTTAATGGCACGATGTAGGGGCTTTCCTCGTCATTGCTGGTGAGATTCATGGTCGCATTCGAGGCGCCGAGCGCATTGGGAGCAAATGAGACGACAAAAGTATCGCGCGCTCCAGGTGCCAGGCTGGTGGGCGGTGGTGTGACCAGGCTGTAGTGACCTGACGGATTCGTGGGGAAGCTGACGGCAATGTTTGTCAGCAGCAGCTCGCCGTCGTTTTCGACGATGAAGGTGCGCAGGCGTGGTGTATTCGTCGCTGCATCACCAAAGGCAAAGGTGTCTCCCGAATCGATGCCGTTCTCCTCGGCGTCATAGAGGTAGAGATAAGGAGCCCCATAGCCGTAACCATAGAGGTTGAGGTCGAAGGGATTTTCGTCCGAATCATTGCTGCTGATGTGGATGGCGGCGTCGAAACTCACGTTTGCCGTCGGCTTAAATTCGAGGGTGAAGTTGGTGCTTTCTCCCGGCAGTACAGGAGTGACGGGTGGCACAGTGACATCGTAGGCATCTGCGCCATCGCCATCAATGGCGATGGTTAGGCCAGTGAGAGGACCAACACCGACGT
>JBIKIA010000112.1:0-11441 GCA_044361885.1 Prosthecobacter sp.
TCGTGGCAAAGCTCTTCAACCTCCTCCAGCCCGACGAAGCCGTGTTTGGAAAGAAGGACTACCAGCAGCTCGCCATCATCCGCCGCCTCGTCCGTGATCTCGATATCCCCGTCGTCATCCACGGCATCGAAACCGTGCGCGAGCCCGACGGCCTCGCCATGAGTTCACGCAACCGCTACCTCAGCCCCGAAGAGCGCGCAGAGGCCCCTGCCCTGCGCCAGGCACTGCTCGCCGCTCGTGAAGCCTGGCTGGGAGGAGTCACCGGCACCTCCCGCCTTCTTTCGCTCATGCGCGCCCACCTCGCCGAGCACGCCAGACTTGGTCGCGAGGACTACATCGCCCTCGTCGATCAAGAAACGCTCCAGCCCCTCGACATCGCCCGCAATCACAGCCTCATTGCGCTGGCGGTATGTTTAGGGAAAGCGCGGTTGATTGATAATATCGAGCTGAGTCGGTGAAGGCAGACCGACTAGAACTTGAGCTCCTCTTTGAAAATCATCCGCGCAGCCTGGGCCACGTCTTTGTCACCGCGGCCGGAAAGGTTCACGATGATGACTTGGTCCTTGCCCATCTTCGGCGCGACTTTCGTCACTTCGGCGATGGCGTGGCTGCTTTCGAGGGCGGGGATGATGCCTTCGATTTGTGACAGCTCCTGGAAGCCGGCGAGCGCTTCGTCGTCAGTGGCGTAGTGATATTCGACGCGCTTCATGTCATGCAGCCAGGCGTGCTCGGGGCCGATGGCGGCGTAGTCGAGACCGGCGCTGACGCTGTGGGTCAGCTCGATCTGGCCGTCATCATTGGCGAGCAGCCAGGTCTTCGTGCCTTGGAGCACGCCGAGGCGTCCGCCCTGGAAGCGTGCAGCGTGGCGCTCGGGCACGATGCCGTCACCACCAGCCTCGACGCCGATCATGCGGACGTTGGCGTCATTGAGGAAGGGATGGAAAAGTCCGATCGAGTTGCTGCCACCGCCGACGCAGGCGACGAGCAGGTCGGGCAGGCGCTCTTCACGTTCGAGGATCTGCTGGCGTGCTTCGACACCGATGATGCGGTGGAAGTCGCGCACCATCATCGGGAAGGGATGCGAGCCGAGCGCGCTGCCGAGGATGTAGTGCGTGCTGCGGACGTTCGTCACCCAGTCGCGCATGGCTTCATTCACGGCTTCTTTTAAAGTAGCCTGCCCGGCGGTGACGGCGACCACTTTGGCCCCGAGGAATTTCATGCGCGCTACATTCAAAGCCTGCCGCTCCATATCCACCTGACCCATGTAGATGGTACAGTCGAGTCCGAAGCGTGCGCACACCGTCGCCGTCGCCACGCCGTGCTGCCCAGCACCGGTTTCGGCGATGATGCGTTGCTTGCCGAGACGCAGCGCGATCAGGGCCTGACCGAGGGCGTTGTTGATCTTGTGAGCACCGGTGTGGAGCAAATCTTCACGCTTCAGGTAAATGCGGGCACCACCGAGCTTCTCAGTCCAGCGCTCCGCAAAATAAAGCGGCGTCGGGCGGCCGACATACTCATGGAGCAGTCGGTTCAGCTCCGTTTGGAACATCGGGTCAGCCTTGGCGCGCTCGTACTCTTCCGAGAGTTCATTCAGCGCGGCCATGAGCGTTTCCGGCACGAACATGCCTCCGTAGCGGCCGAAGTGGCCGTGTTTGTCGGGCATCACAGGGAGGGGAGCAGCGGTGGCAGTCATGGAAGGGGCGGGCAGAGTAGGAGTAATACGCCGGAAGGCAACGCGCAGTCGGCTCTTCCTCGCGTCTTCCACAAACGGCTTGCACCGCCAGCGGCGTGCCCCTTTGATAGCTGATCCATGGATTTCCTCGCTCTGAACTTGCCCGAACTCGGCGGAACTGTCGAAAGCGTGAAGCGCGCGGTTTCGAGCCAGGGCATGAATGCCTGGGGGCTCGCCATCGTGGCCTTCTTCGTCGGCATGGCCGTGGCGCGCGGCATCGTCTCGCAGATGCTCATGATGATCAATCTGGCCGTCGCCGTCATGGCCGGGCTGTTTGTCTTTCAGCATCGCACGGAGGTCTTCGGGGCCTACGCCTCGACCATGAGCACGAACACCCTGCTCGGCACTTCGGCGGCGGCGGCGGTGCTGACCTACTTTCTCGTCCGGGGCGTGGTCAATTTCGTTGCCGGCTTCGGCCTCATCTCCCTGCTGGCTAGCTTTACCGGCTGGAAGGCGGGCCTGCTGAGCCTGCTGCCCTCGGGTGTACTCGTTTGGCTTGGAGCCATGGTCATGCGTCTGCTCGGCAGCGTGTATGGCATGGAAAACGCAGAGATCGAGCTCGCGGGCAAGGGCACGAAAAGCCAGCTGGGTGCCTGGATCGAAGAGATGGCACAGAAGATCGACCGCACCTCCGTCGGCAGTCTCGTCGAAAAGCTTGACCCCTATGACATGCGTGCGCGCGCGAATCTCGCACGTCTGCTCATCCTCTGGCCGGATGGCCGCGTCTGGCAGCAGCTCGCCATGCGCGGTCAGACGGAAGCCAATGCGCTCAATCATCCCGACATCATCGCTCTCGGCGGTGATGCCAAAGTGCGTCAGGCCATCGAGCATCATGACTTCGCGGGTCTGATCCAGCTTCCGCAGGTCGCCCGTGCGGCTGCGAATCCACAGCTCGAACCTTTCCTCAAGGGACTCGCGCTGGAGGAGGCGATGGACACCGTCGTCTATCAGGCGCGATAGGCATGAAGTTCTCCGAATGGCGCAGGGCGAACTGCGTCTGAAGCTGCCCATGTCATCCAAACCCGTTTCTCTCCGTGCCACTGGCCGCCGCCTGCTCCAGTTCGCCCGCGCGCACTGGCGCATGGCGCTGATCCAGTTCGTGCTCGCCGTGCTGGGCACGTCATTGATCGTCGTGTTTCCCGGCGTGGTGCAGTGGTTTGTGGATGACCTCATCCCGCGCAAAGACGTGCCCGGCATCTGGAAAGCGGGCTCGCTGGCCGTGGGTGCGTTCTTCCTGCGCGAGTTCCTCTTCTACATCCGCACGCGGGTAAACAGCACCTTCGAACAGCGCATGATCTTTGATTTGCGCGGGCAGCTTCATCGGAAGATCGCCCACCTGCCGCTGGCTTGGTTTGATCGCCAGAGCACGGGCGACATCCTCACGCGCATGGCCGATGACGTACCCGCCACGCAGCGCGTCATTCTCGAAGGCATCGAGCAAGGGCTCACCTCCATCCTCCAGATCATCATCAGTGCGGTGGTCATGTTTTACACAAACGTCACCTTCGCGCTCATCGTCATGGTGCCCACGCCCTTCATCGCCGCAGGTGGATGGCTCTTCGCGCGCTGGATCGCGCCGCGTTCACGCGAGGCTCGTGAGGCCAGCAGCCGGATGAATTCCCTCCTCCACGACACCATCACCGGCATCCGCCAGATCAAAAGCTACACCGCCGAAGACACGAAGCAGGATGACTTCAACCGCGCCAGCCATGATCTCCGCCGATCGCAGCAGCGCCTCATGACCGCATGGGCCGTTTACAGTCCGCTCATGGGATTCTTCGGCAGCTTCGGACTCGTGCTGCTGCTCAGCCTCGGTGCGTATGGGGCGATCCAAGGCGAGATGACCACGGGCGAGCTTTTCAAATTCATCTTCCTGCTCGGCTTCTTCTTCGAGCCCATCGCACGCCTTCATGGGGTGAATCAAACCATCGTCACCGGCCTCGCCAGTGCCGAGCGCGTCTTCAAAATTCTCGATCAAGAAGGCCAGGAGGATCTCGATGTCGGCGAACCGCTCCAAGCCGTGCGCGGTGACATCGAGTTCCGCGATGTGGTCTTCGGCTACAATGATGACAAGCCGGTGCTGCAAGGCGTAAACCTGCGCGTGCTGCCGCGTCAGACTGCGGCCATCGTCGGAGCCACGGGCTCGGGCAAAAGCACCCTCTTCCAGCTCCTCGCCCGCTTTTACGAACCACAGTCCGGCACCATCCGTCTCGATGGCCAGCCCATCGCCGATTACAGCCGCGTCACGCTGCGGGACTCGCTCGCCTACGTCACGCAGGATGCCTTCCTCTTCGCCGGAACGATCCGCGACAACCTCCGCCTCGGCGATCCCGCAGCCACCGATGACGAGATGTGGGCCGCACTCCGCCATGCCAGCGCGGAGGACTTTGTCCGTCGTCATTCGGATGGCCTCGATGCCGAGGTCGGCGAGCGTGGCGTCATGCTCAGCGGAGGAGAAAGGCAGCGCATCGCCATGGCTCGTGCCTTTCTCAAAGATGCCCCCATCCTCCTGCTGGATGAAGCCACCAGCGCCGTGGATACGAAGTCCGAAGCAGCGATTCAGGAAGCTCTGGAAAAACTCCGCGCGGACCGCACTTGCCTCGTCATCGCTCATCGGCTCAGCACCGTCGTGAGTGCCGATGTGATCTACGTCATGCGCCAGGGCCAGATCCTCGCGCATGGTCGGCATGACGAACTCGTGGAGAGCTGCACCTACTACCGCGAGCTGGCGAGCCTGGCGCTTCTCTGATCGCCGTGCGGCTCAAAGAGGATGCGTGGGCACTCCGGCTTCGCACGATCACTGCGGCACAGCCATTGCCAGTGGCGGATCTCCGTAACAAAGGATTGGGGCTCTCCCTGCAAAATTCGGAAGCTCCCGCGCAGTTCACCTCCGTCCTCCACGTTGATCGAGCGCGCCGCCACGGTACCATTCAAAGTGCCTCCGGAAATCAACGTCACTGGCCCCTCACATAAAAAATCTCCCGTCGCATTCCCGGCGATCTGGACTGCGCCCGCCTTCACCTCATGCAGAAAGGTCACCTCCGTGAACGGTGCGACGATGACACGACGCGCCTGCACATGCTCGGCGATCAAGCCCGTCTCCTTGAACACGCGAACCTCCGGCAGATCCGTGCGAGTTACTGACTCCACCCGCGAGAGCTTTTGCAGACACACAGGACATGTCGGCGTCGTGCAGTCACCCGCCGTGGCGAAGGTGAAAAAGAAATCGCTGCGATCCGCCGGCAGACTGAGCAACACCTGATGCAGCGCCGCCGCATCCACCGCCTCGATCCGATGCTCCTGCGCCGCCAGCATCGCCGAAGCCGTAAAACCGCCCGGCGAAATCATGATTCCGCGCGCCTTCTGTGCCGTGCGCACTTCGCGCGCGAACTGCATCACCGCCTCCGGCGTGGCACCCCATTCATTCCATGCCGCGATTTTCACCAGCGCCCGCTGCGGATGCGCGGTGAGCGGTTGCTCAATCATCGCAAACATTACCGAGCCATCCTCCAGCACCATCGATCTCGCCAGCTCACACCCGCCATGCGCCGCGATGGCCCGCACCAGCTCCGCCACACGCATCCAGTCCAGACTCGCGATCAGCTCCGGCGTCCAATGTTCCGTCACCGGTCCAGCCGTGATCAGGCCTCCCTGTTGGGAGAAGCCAGCTTCGGCGAGTTTGGCAAAAGGATCGAGCATCAGGAGAAAGTGGTCAGCCCACATTACGCACAGCCTCCAGTTGGGGGAAGTGCATACTTCGTGTGTGAAGCAGCCTTGCCTTCCATAGCCGTGCCCCTAACATCCGCCGCATGAAATTCGCGCTCTTCCTCCTCCTCGCACTTCAAGCCAGCGCCGCCGACACCACCACCCGAGATGCCGTCTTCGCGAAGTCCGTCGAAGCGATGTTCCCGCAGCTCGTCGAGATCAGGCGCGACATCCACGCCCATCCCGAACTCTCCAACGAAGAAGTCCGCACTGCTGCACTCGTCGCGGAGAAATTGAAATCACTCGGCCTGGAAGTGAAGACCGGCATCGCCAAGCATGGCGTCGTTGGTTTGCTCAAAGGCGGCAGCGATGGCCCCTGCGTAGCCGTGCGCGCAGACATGGATGCACTTCCGATCAAGGAACTTCGCAGCATGCCCTATCGCTCGCAAACCCCCGGCGTCATGCATGCATGTGGGCACGATGTGCATGTCGCCTGCGCGCTCGGGCTCGCCGAGTTGCTGTCAAAGCATCGCGATCAGGTGCGCGGCAGCGTGAAGTTCCTCTTCCAACCCGCCGAGGAGGCCATGCCCGCCACCTTCAAAGGCGACTGGGGTGCCAAGCTCATGGTGGCCGAAGGCGTCATGGAGAATCCAAAGCCCGTCGCTGTTTTCGGTCTGCACACCACCGCCATCGTCCAGCCCGCGAGCACCACCGATGACGGCGTTCATTACTTAAAGGCAGGCCAGATCGGCTACACGCCCGGCATCGACAACGCGAACAGCGACCGTTTTCACATCATCATCCGCGGCAAGATGGCCCATGGCTCAGCGCCACACAAAGGAGTGGATGCCATCGCCGTCTCCGCCGAGGCCATCATGGCCCTGCAAATGATCAAAAGCCGCCAGACCAACACACGACAGCCGCTCGTCATCAGCATCGGCACCATCAGCGGTGGCGACCGCGAAAACATCATTGCCGAGAAAGTCGAACTCGGCGGCACCGTCCGCACCTACGACGCCGCCTTCCGCGATGGCGTGATCGAGCAGATGCATCGCATCCTCAAGGGCATCACCGAAGCGCACGGTGCCAGCTACGAAATGGAATACCGCAAGACCTACCCAAGCATCATCAACGACAAACCCCTCATCGAAGCCACACTGCCATCTTTCCGCCGCCTCTTAGGCAACGACAACGTCGTCGAACTCATCCCCGGCATGGGTGGCGAAGACTTCAGCTTCTTTGCCCAGGTCGTGCCCGGCTTCTACTTTCGCCTAGGCGTAGCCAACGAGGAGAAAGGCATCACCGCCGGTGGCCACACCCCCATGTATGATTGCGATGAAGCCTCAATCAAAACCGGCGTGCAAGTCCTCGCCGCCGCCGTCTGTGATCGGCTTGATGCGGAGAAGTAATTCATCAGTCCCTCCAGAAGGATGATTCCTTCGGCACGGTGTAGCGCACTTCCATCTCGGGCGTTTCGATGACCTTTCCATCGCGATGGAGTGACTCGACGGCGGCGATGACCATGCCGGAGGTGAGGAGCGTGCGCTCGGGCGGATAGGCGGCGCGATTTTCGAGAACCATGAGTTCGATGTGATGCACGAGTGGGTTGAAGAAATCGGCGGTGGTGCCGCTGCTGCCGGGCATCGGAAGGAACATTTGGCAGGAGGTGATCTCGCCGGTTTCGCTGTTGAGGCCGGCGTAGTTGAAGTCGCGGATTCCAAGCATGAAGAGCGTGGTGCGGAAGCCGTCGCGGTGCTCTATGAAGTAGGCATAGGCGTCGGGGAAGTTCTTCCGCGCCCATTCGAAGCTGATCGCGTCCGATGGATAGCCTTCTTTGACAGGCAATGTGTGGCTGCGGCTTAATGCGGCGAGTAGCAGACGCTGCGCTTGCTTCGAACCGGCGGCGTGTGCCCACATCTTGTCACCGCGTAGCGCCAGCACGCTCTTGATGCCGACCTCGCCTCCTTTGCGGCGCTCGGACATGCATTGGGCGGTTTCGAGGCCGTGGAAGTCGTATTTCTCGACGCCACCGTAGCCGACGCAGACGCTTTCGGTCAGTGGTGTGCCCCATGGCAAATCGATGGCGGGCAAACGTCGCGTCACAGGCAATGAGGAACCGGCGAGAAAGGGGAAGTTCAGGCGCTTTGAGTCGGCGACCATCTCGACACACCTCTTCCAATCGGTGGAGAGGTGCTTGTCGTTGAAGACGGGCACGCTGCGTCCGCTGGCCTCGAAGATTTTGACCACTTCTTTGAAGAACTCGTAGCGCGGGTACAGCGTCTGGCCTTTTTCGTTCTCGGGATAGTCGCCGTGCTCACCGATGATGACGACACCATCGACGGCGAGCTTGCCGGTGCCCAAGGTGAGCGCCTCAACGATGCTCTTGTGAATTGGGATGCCGTATCGCTTCGAGCGGCCACGGGCGAGATCCTTCTCGGGGAATTGATCGATGTAGAGCGACACGAGATCGACCTCCGGTTTCCGCCATTCGCCACTCCAAGCATAACCGAGCGCGAAGCGGTCGATGAAATGCTGGGCGTGTGATTTCTCGAACACGACGGTGGCAATGAGCGCGATCTTTTTGCGCGTAGGAGCAGGCGCGGCGCTGGCGGCGGCCGCAGCAGCGCTGGTGAGCAGAAAGGAGCGGCGGGAGATGAGCTTCGTGTTCATGAGGTGCGATCCGATTTGTTTTCCCAAAACAACCAAAGTGGCAGAACAGCGATGAGCGGCAGGAAGGAGGCGAGCAACAGGCCTTGATCGAACGAGTGCGTGCGATCTGCCAGCGCGCCGAAGAGTTTCTGCGCCTGCGCGGGCAACACCCATGCGACGACACCGGCGATGCCGGTGATCTTGCCCTGATGTCGCGCGGAGAGATCCTGCGTGAAGGCGTGGTAGAGGGGAAACACGCCAAGCGCGCCCGCACCGGCCAGCAGCAGCACGAGGAGCAAGACCCAGCCTTTATCGAGCATCGGCGTGAGCGCGCAGGTGGCGCACAACGCACCACACGCGGCGAAGACGATCACACGCGCGGCATGAACTGAGAGCTTTCGCCTGCCGAGCCACACCGCGAGCGCACCTGCGCCGAGACAGCCGACATCCGTCGCCACATACCAGACCGAAGTGAAGTAAAGCGTCTGCGATTCCGTGTAGCCGATCCCTTCTTGAAGGATTTTTGGCAACCAGGCGCGCAAGATCTGCCAGGTCGTGTTGATGCACGCGATGACGAAGAACACGACGAGCATTCGGCGGCTGAAGACGATGCTCCACAGGCTCTCCGAGGCGGGTTCCACCTCGGCCGTGCTCAATCTCACCGGTGCAGGAAGGTCGGACTTTTTCACCAGCGCGAACCACAGCACCAGCCATGCGAAACCGACCGCACCGACGGCTTGAAAGGCGATGCGCCAACTGCCGAGTTCCGTCGTCATGAGTCCGGTCATGATCAGCGGCGTGATGATCGCTCCGATCGAGGTGCCGCTTTGCAGCACGCTGTTGCCGAGTGAACGCTCGCGCGCATCGAGCAGCGCCCGCGTGGTGCGGATGGCACATGGCCAGTGCCCGGCCTCGAAGAATCCGAGCGCCATGCGGCACCACAGCAGCTCTTGTTCGTTATGCACGAAGCCTGTCGCCAGTCCGGCGAGCGACCACATCGTCAGAACAATCGCGTATAGCCAGCGCACGGAGAAGCGGTCCGCCAGCCAGCCAAACACGATGGAGCCTGCCGCAAAGGCATAGGCGAAGACGGCCTCAATGTTGCCATACTGCGCCTGCGTGAGCTGAAACTCCTTCGTGATGCGCACGGACGCATTCGCCAGCGTCTGGCGGTCCATGTAGTTGATCGCCGAGGCGAGCAACAGCAGGCCGCAGATGGTCCATTTCCACGACGCGGAGCGGTTTGAAGGGCTCGAAGCAGCGTCGTGAGTCATCGCAGGCCGGGTTATGCGATGAGTTGATCCACCACTTTCGCGCCCTGGTTGTCCGTGAGGCTCGCGGCGAGGCCGTTGCGCTTGTAGGTGAGCTTGCTGTGGTCGAGACCGAAGAGCCTCAACAGCGTGGCGTGATAATCGAAGTGCTTCACTTCGTCGATGACCGCCTTGTGGCCAAATTCGTCGGTTTCGCCGTGGACGTAGCCTTTCTTGAAGCCACCACCGGCCACCCACATGCTGAAGCCATAGGTGTTGTGATCGCGGCCCCACTTCTCGCGGCCTGCATCGTTTTGCAGCACCGGCAAGCGGCCCATCTCGCCGCCCCAATGCACGACGGTGGTGTCGAGCAGGCCGCGTTGTTTGAGATCGATGAGCAGCGCGGCACTAGGCTGATCCGTTGCTGCGCAGTTGGCGGGCAATGCGGTGATGAGCGAGCCGTGTTGATCCCATGACTGGCCCGCATTGAGCACCTGCACATAGCGCACACCTCGCTCGATGAGACGACGCGCGATGATGCAGCGCGTGGCGTAGTCCTTGGTGATCGGATTATCGACGCCGTAGAGTTTTTTGACGTATTCAGGCTCCTTCGAGATGTCGAGTGCCTCCTTCGCCGCCGTCTGCATGTGCGCAGCGAGTTCGTAGCTGGCAATGCGCGCCTGCAAATCGAGTTCGCCCGGATGCTGCGCGAGATGATCTTCATTGAAGGCCTTCAAGAGCGCGAGTTGGCGCTCTTGCGGAGCACCCGCAAGCGATGGCGGTGGATCGAGATTCAAAATACGCGGCTCCGTGGGACGAATGAGCGTGCCCTGATAAAGCGCAGGCAACCAACCATTCGTAAAGTGCTCGCCGCTGAAGGTCGGCAGGCCACTGGGATGCGAGAGCACCATGTAGGCAGGCAATTCTTCCGTTTCGCTGCCCAGACCATAGGTGAGCCACGAGCCCAGTGCCGGACGCCCAGCCGTGATGCGGCCCGCGTTCATGGCATAGAGACCCTGCGCATGATTGTTCACGCCTGAGGTCATCGAGCGGATCAGAGTGATCTCATCGACCACCTTGCTCAGATTCGGCAAAAGCTCGCTGAGCTCCATGCCGCACTGGCCATGCTTCGCAAACTTCCATGGCGAGCCAAAACACTTCGCCGACGCCTGCGCGAGGTTGTCGTATTTGATGTCGCCAGGGAATTTTTTGCCATCGTATTTCGTCAGCATCGGCTTCGGATCAAAGAGGTCCATCTGCGACGGCCCGCCCATCATGAAGAGCGAGATCATCGCCTTCGCCCGCGGCTCAAAGTGCGGCTTCTTCGGGGTCAGATCATAACGCATCTCACCAAAACTCTCCGGCTTCACCGGCGCAGCCAGCAAGCCATCACGCTCCAGCAACGAAGCAAGCGCCAGCGTGCCGAGGCTGTAGCCATTGGCCTGGAGGAAGTGACGGCGTGAGCAGAGTTTGGGGCGGGACATGGTCAGCAAACATACGCAGCGCGAAGGGGATACCTAGCACGGCAAGTGCCCCCTAAAGAGCGCAGGTGACAATACCGACGCATGACGAGCCGGGCGTTGACCGCCTCTTGTCTCTCTCGATTCGTGCCCCATGCTTCTGCCTGATTCATTCGCTCATGAAATCGCCGATCTCATCGAGACCGGTCGCGATTTCCATCGCCGGGGCTGGTCGCTCGGCACGAGCAGCAATTACAGCGTCGTCGTCAGCCGCGAGCCTCTCACGCTGCTCATGACCGGCAGCGGATTCGACAAAGGCAGGCTCCAGCCCGAGCAGTTCCTCCTCGTCGATGAAAAAGCCGCCGCTATGGGCGAAACGTCGCTCAAACCCAGTGCCGAGGCTCTGCTACATATCACTTTGGCCAAACACGGCGCGGGTGCCGTGCTCCACACGCACTCCATCGCCGCCACCGTGCTCAGCGAGCACTTCCTCAAGGACGGCGCCTTGCGCATCTCCGGCTACGAAATGCTCAAAGGCCTCTCCGGCATCACCACGCATGAGTCGGAGGCCGTGATCGAGATCTACCCAAACACACAAGACATCGCCAGCCTCGCCAGCGTCATCGAATCCCGCCTCACCGATGC
>JBIKIA010000252.1:0-6967 GCA_044361885.1 Prosthecobacter sp.
ATCTGGACCTCAACCCGGTGGAGACGCTCGATGTCCTCCGCCGTAGTATGGCATATTCCCGCATCATGGACACGAAGGGCGAAAAAATGATCACGCAGGACTTCACGCCTCAGGCGAAGCTCTCGCAGCATCTGAAGGATGTGCGGCTCATGCTCGCGTCCAGTTCGATTCCGCTGCCGCTGAGCGAAACGCACCGCCAACTGCTCGAAAAGGCCGAATCGCTCGGTTTTGGCGACGCGGACAACAGCGCCGTGATCAAAGCCATTTTTGAGCCATGAGCGCCCGCCAACGCTACCTCGTCCTCATCACGTCCTTCCTCGCCCTCGTCTTTGACGGCGTCGAACTCGGCCTCATGCCCGTCGCATCGCTTTCGGTGTCGAAAAGCCTGCTCGGAGCAGGATTTACGGCCGAACTCGGCGGTGAGTGGTTCGCACGTTTCACCGCCGCACTCATGTTCGGCGCGGCCATCGGCGGCATTGCATTGGGGAATCTAGGCGACCGCATCGGCCGCACGCGGGCCATGGGCGTGTGCATTCTGTTTTATTCTATCTTCGCCGCACTCGGCGCGTATGCGCAGACGCAGGAGCAAATGCTCGCGCTGCGCTTTCTCGTTGGCCTCGGTGTCGGCGGCTTATGGCCCAATGGCATTGCGCTCGTCTCAGAGTGTTGGTCCGGTGCCTCACGCCCGCTCGTCTCCGGCGCGATGATGGCCGGACTCAACGCGGGCATCCTGCTGCTGTCCCAACTTGCCCGGCACTGGCCCATCACACCGGATTCGTGGCGCTGGTTGTTTCAATTCGCCGGTGCTCCGGCGTTGCTCGGCATCTTCGTGCTCATCGCGTTGCCTGAATCGCCCAAGTGGCTCGCGAATCGCGGTATGAAGCAAAAAATTGCCCCGCTGCGCGAGCTGTTTCAGCCGCAACTCATTCGTTTCACGCTTGTGGGCATCTTGCTAAGTGCCATTCCGATGATCGGCGCATGGTCGGCCAGCAAGTGGATGATCCCGTGGTCGGACAAAGTCGCCGGATTGACGAATGTCGGCTACAAAGCCGCCACGCAGGGCTGGTGGGCCCTGGGGGCCACACTCGGCAGCTTTGCTGGTGCGCAACTCGCGAGTTGGATGGGGCGGCGGCAAAGCTATGCGCTGATCAGCGTCACCACTTTTGCCGTCACCGTGTCGATGTTTCAAAAGACTGCCCCACTCCAGTATGGCTTTCACGCCATGGTCTTCGTTCAGGGATTCGTTGCCACGCTGTTCTTCGGCTGGCTCGCTCTCTATTTGCCGGAACTCTTCCCCACACGGGTTCGCGCCACCGGCAGCGGCCTCGCGTATAATTCCGGCCGTTTTGCCACCGCGTTTGGCGTGCTAGCCGCCGGATTCCTCTTCACCGCGCTTGGCGGCGATTATCCGCGCGTCGGAACGATTTGCGCTTCGATCTACGCCCTCGGCTTCATCGTCATCTGGTGGGCACCGGACAAGAATAGAGGTGAACTGGCCGATTAGACCAGGTGATGAAACTGAACGCTCTCCTTGCCTCCATCCCGCTCCTGGCCACCGCCGCCAAGCCCATCCACATTGGCAAACTGCACCAGCTCTTTCTCGACGATCATCTCATCGAGCATAGTGAGCATGTCACGCGTCGCGTGCAGCAGGCGCAGAAGCACGAGGCCAATCCGCTCATCGTGAAGGAGCACGACTGGGAGCCGGACGGCTACTTTCTGCCCTCGGTGATCTATGATGATGAAGAGAAGATCTTCAAAGCGTGGCTGGATGGCGGCGGGCCAGGAGTTTTTTATTTCACCAGCAAGGATGGAGTGAAGTGGGAGCGTCCAAAGCTGCATCTGTTCCCCGAATTCGACGAAGAGCCGACGAATCGTGTGATCCTCAGCGGCTTCGAGTTTGATCAGAAAGAGGCACCGCCGGACAAGCTGGCGTATCTCCGCTCACGCGAGCGCGGTTGGACTTACTTCTGCTACGCGAGCGGGGTGATCAAAGACAAGCGCGAGTCCGATCCGCAACGGCGATACAAGATGGCCTACCTGTGGATCGACAGGAAGCTTCAGCGCACGCCCACGTCGAAGCCGGGCAAGCTCACCGCGCTCGGTGTGGCCTTTAGCCCGGATGGCATTCATTGGACGCCACACAACGAGCCCGCGAACTATGCCACGCTGGATGCGCCGATTCACATCAACTTCGACGAGGCCCGAAAGCGTTGGGTGATGTATGGCCGGGCGTTTGGAGTGGTTTCGCCTGAGAAGAAGGCCGCACAAGCTGCTGATGCAAATCTCGCCTACAACATGGGCCGCGCGGTGGTGCGCTGCGAGAGCGAGGACTTCATTCACTGGACGCCCGAGAAAGGTGAACTCGTGATGGCGAGCGACGCGCAGGACAGCGCGATGACTGAGATCTACGACATGCGCAGCGTGCCTTACGCAGGTCTGCACATCGGCCTCATTCACATGTTTCTGAACAACCCCGAAAGCGTGACTCTGCCAATCCAGCTCGGCATCAGCCGTGACAATCAAACCTGGCAGCGGCTCAGCGACAGATCGCCCTTTCTCGCGCAGGGCCTGCTCGGCGAGTGGGATCGCAGCGTGATCTCGCCGCCAACGAGTGACCCCGTGGTCGTGGGTGATGAACTGCGCTTCTACTACACCGGACGCAATCAACTCCACAGCACACGCTGGAAGTTTGACGATGAGCCGAAGCTGCTGCCCGCAAAGTCATCGTTCCGCGGCTCCTTTGGCCTCGCCAGCATCCAGCGTGATCGCTTAGTCGCCATGGAGGGCAGTTTTCGTCCTGGCATTCTGCGCACGAAACCCTTCATCCATGACGGCGGCACGCTGCATGTGAATGCGGCGGTAAAGTTCGGTGCACTGACCGTGAGCTTGCTCGATGACAACGGCACGGCGTTGCAAAAAGTGGTGGTCCAGGACCGTGACGATATCGACATCGCCATTCCAGGGCTGAGCAAGATCACAGGCCGCAAAGGTCAGCCCATGCGGCTGGAGTTCGCCGTGCAAAACGGGCGGCTATTCTCGTTTTGGATCGAATGAAATGCTTTATGAAACGACTTCTACTTCAGATCTGTCTTGCCTGGACCGTCAGTGGCCTCTTGTCGGCCGCTGAACTTGCGGAATGGAAAGCGGCGGCTGCCAAAGCAGTCATCACGCCGACGGAGCCGATGTATCTCGCGGGCTTCGCGAATCGTGAAGTGCCTGCGGAAGGGACGGCGATGGAGTTGCATGCGAAGTCGCTCGCCATTGAGGACAAGCAAGGCGCACGCTTCGTCATGGTGACGCTCGACTTGGTGGAGGTGACCTACCAACTCCGCGATGCGGTGGCGGCGGGGGTGAAAGCGAAATTTGGACTGCCGGAGAAGGCGCTGCTGCTCAACTGCTCGCACACGCACTGCGGGCCGGAG
Source organism: Prosthecobacter sp. (assembly GCA_044361885.1). Taxonomy (GTDB): domain Bacteria; phylum Verrucomicrobiota; class Verrucomicrobiia; order Verrucomicrobiales; family Verrucomicrobiaceae; genus Prosthecobacter. The sequence continues at coordinate 3,426 of JBIKIA010000252.1, forward strand.
CTGCGCTACACGGAGCTGGAGTTCATGAGCTTCACCGATCCGCTGCGCAAAGAGCGCTGCCTTCGCTACAACGCGTTTTTGACGGACAAGATCGTCGGCATCATCGGCGAGGCCTTGCAGCATCTGGAACCGGCGACGGTGAGCTATGGTCATGCGCGCTGCGGCTTCGCGATGAATCGCCGACTGAAGAGCGACAAGCCGGTGGGCGATCCCTATTTGAACAGCCCGAATCCCGAAGGCGTGCTGGATCATGACGTGCCGGTGCTGACGGTGAACACGGGGGCGGGCAAGCTGAGCGCGCTTGTGTTCGGCTATGCGTGCCACAACACGTCGATGAGCATCAAGCAGTGGCATGGCGACTACGCGGGTCATGCGCAGGCGATGATCGAGGAGGCGCATCCGGGCACGGTGGCGCTGTTCATGATGGGCTGCGGTGGCGATCAAAACGCGTATCCGCGCTTCAGCCCGATCTTCAGCCTGCGGCATGGGCAAAGCCTCGCCACAGCCGTGGAGGCGGCGATTGATGCGAAGCCAAAGCCGATCCGAGGGCCGCTGCGCATCGACTGGCAGACGACGCGGCTCGATTACGAGTCGATCCCGACGGCTGAGTTGATCGAGAAGCGCCTCAGCACCGGCGAAGGCTATGATAAGGGCTACGAGGTCTATCAGCGCAAGTGGGACGAGAAGCGGCTGTATGCGATCAAGAACGGCGGCTTGCGCGACCACTACGACTACCCGATTCAAACCGTGCGCTTTGGCGATGATCTCACCTTTGTGGCGCTCAGCGGTGAGACGTGTGTGGATTACTCGCTGCGTTTGAAGCGCGAGTTCACCGGCCCAGGCCGCATGTGGGTCGCAGGTTACAGCAACGACATCCTCGCCTACATCCCGAGCAAGCGCGTGCTGCACGAAGGCGGCTACGAGGCCTTCCGTTCACTGATGTATTGGTCCAATCCGCTGCACCCTGACAAGTTCGCCGACACGCTGGAGGAGCGCATCATCGGGAAGGTGCAGGAGATGCTGAAGCCATGAAACAACTCGGCTTCATCTGCTGCACTCTGAGCGCCGCCATCAGTGCCGCTGAACTTCAAATCACCGTCGCGGCGCGTGTTAGTGTGGTGGAGCGCGAGGGCATCACTGGAGCGGGGCAGATTGTTTCGGCGGGAAACCGGCTGCTGATGTTTTACCCGAATCACCCCGATGACTTCGGCGGCTCAGGTGGCATGGGAGCGAGTGTTTCAGAAGATGGTGGCGCAACGTGGAAGGCACAGCCGGATGACTGGCCGCTGCCGAAGATGGTCGATCTGTGGGCTGACAGGCTGCGCAATGGCGATCTGCTGGCCTTTGGCATTCGCTGGGTGCCTGATCCGAAGAAGCGCGGAGAGATGACAACGAAGGATGTGCCTGCGGATGCTTATCAGATCGCGGTCTCGAAGGATCAGGGACGATCCTGGCAGACCGTAGCAGCGGTCATCGAGTGTCCGGCGAAGTTTGGCGTGATCGCGAGGCCGCTGCCGCACACGTTCGAGGATGATAAAGGTTTGTTGTTCATGCCAGCTTATGCTTGGGGCAAGCATGGCAATCACGCGCTGCTTTTGACCTCTGCGGATCGTGGTAGGCATTGGACGGTGCTTTCGAGCATCACGACTGCTGCTGCGATGGTGAAAGCGGGAGCGCCAGTGACGACGCCCTGGCTCGAAACGACGGTTTCGCCGACGAAAGGCGGCGACTGGCTCGCCATCGTGCGCACAGGCAGCAGCGCGAAGGCGTCGCTTGTGAGTTTGAGATCAACGGATCGAGGCAAGACATGGTCTGCACCGGAAAAGCTGTCCGCAGTGGGCAAGCTGCCCACGTTGCAGCTTCTGCCGAATGGAGTGCTCACGCTGCTCACGGCGCACTCGAAAAATCACTGCCGCCTTTACCTCTCCTCTGATGGCACAGGCCGCGAATGGAGCCCGGCGCATGTCCTCACGAGTCAAAGTGGCGGCAATGCTGGTATGACTGTCGTTGGCAAGGATTCGTTTGTCGTCATCACGCCTGCAAATCGTCGCATTGACGCATGGCGGGTGAAGATTGGCGCGCCGAGTGTGATGACGAAGGATCTGGCTGCGCCGACAGAGATCGAATTTGCCAAAGGTGTGCTGTCCTGGTCGGGATCGGCGGTGAGTTATCGAGTGACGCCGGTTTTGATCAAGCCTGCCGCCGGTTACACGGACACGGAGATCTATCCTCATGCCGTGATCCAAACTACGGCGACACAACTCGATTTCAGCCGACAGCTTTTGATAGGAGGCAGCTACCGGTTTGAAATTTCAGCGATGGACCACGAGGGCCGCGTTTCCGCAGCGGCGGGTAGTGAAGAATTCGTGATGAAGCCATGACGAAGGTCTCCCCTCGGAGTCGCGTATGGGTGTCATGCGTTGTCTCATTGCTCTCCTCGCCACCACGGCGGCATTTGCCGCCGATGACCTCACCGTTCTCAAAGCAACTGCGGATGGCATCACGCCGGATCAGCAGCTCGAAGTCTGGCTGAAGAAGGAGTTTTACTCGATGGTGGATCGTCGCAGTGCGGATCAAGAGCGAGGCTGCGATGCGCGCGTGGCAGGCGGAACGGAAAGCGTTTTTCCTCAAGCAGATCGGCGGACTGCCGGAGCGCACGCCGCTGAAGGCGCAGGTGGTCGGCACGTTGCAGGGGAAGGGCTATCGCGTGGAGAAGATCATGTTCGAGAGCCGCCCAGGGTTTCATGTGACGGGGAATTTGTATCTGCCGGAGACACTGCCGCCGTGGCCTGCGGTGCTGGTGCCGTGCGGGCACAGTCATGAAGGCAAGGCGGTGGGGCAATATCAGCGCGCGTCGATCCTGCTGGCGAAGCATGGCATGGCGGCGATGTGCTACGATCCAGTCGGCCAGGGCGAGCGCTATCAGATGCTCGATCCCACACAGCAGCGGAAGACCTTTGATGATGCGGCGCATGTGGCCACACCGCATCCGAATGTGCGGCTGATGTGCACGACGGAGCATACGATGATGGGCGTCAGCAGCGCTTTGATCGGCGCGAACGTGGCGCAGTTTCGCATCTGGGACGGCATGAGGGTGATCGACTACCTGCAAAGCCGCAAAGACATCATTGCCGACAAGATCGGCTGCACGGGCAACTCTGGTGGCGGCACGGAAACGGCGTATCTCATGGCGCTGGATAATCGCATCGCCGCCGCTGCGCCAGGTTGCTATTTGACGACCTTTCGGAAGCTCATCGACACCAACGGCCCGCAGGATGGCGAGCAGAACATCTTCGGCCAGATCGCCTTTGGCATGGACGAGGCGGACTACTGCATCATGCGCGCGCCGAAACCCACGCTCATCTGCGCCGGCACGCGTGATGTGACCTTCGACTTCGCGGGTACGATGGATGTGTTTCGCGATGCGAAGCGCTTCTATTCGCGACTTGGTTATTCCGAGCGCATGGACATCGCCGCGCCCGATGCACCACATGGATTTACCATCCAGCTCCGCGAGGCAGTGGCGCGCTTCATGAGTCGCT
>JBIKIA010000435.1:0-4396 GCA_044361885.1 Prosthecobacter sp.
AAAAGAGGTGGTCATCCGCGAAGTGGAATCGATGCCGGACTCGCTGAATGATGAACAACTGCGCAGCTACAACGAGCCCGACTGGACACCCGAGCAGCTTCAATGCACGCCGAAGGGCCAGGTCTTGCTCATGCCCGGCGAGCGATCTGTTTTCCAGATCAATGCGGAAACAGCGACAGCGCTGAAGACAGCCCGCAGCAAGGCTTGGAGCGAGCTTTACAACGATGCGAAACGTCAGCTCATCCGCGAAACCATCGGTTTTGAAAACAAGACGGCCACGAACACAGCGCAGCCTGAGATGCTTGGCAAAATTGAGCGAGATGACTGCCCGATCCACAAGCTCGCACTCAACGTCGACACAGGTCTGCAACTCCCCGCGCTCTTGTTTGAACCCAAGAAGCCCAATGGCAAAGCCACGCTCTATCTCCACGGCACCAGCCTGAAGCAAGACGTCGCCCTTGGAGGCCCCATCGACGCTTTGGTAAAGCAGGGCCACGTCGTGCTCGCCGCAGAGCTTCGCGGCATCGGCGAAACTGAAACTGGCCTGCGGAAGAAAGGCTTCGGCGCTGGGAAGTTTGGCCGCGACAATCTCGAAACACTCACCGCCTATCTCATGGGCAAAAGCTACGTCGGCATGAGAACAGGCGATGTGCAGAGCTGGACACGCTTACTCAAAGCGAAGTCGGCGGATGTGCAACTCATCGCCATCGGCGAAGCAGCCATCCCAGCGCTTCACGCCGCAGCGCTGGATCGCGATGCCTTCACGTCCATCACACTGCGGCAGATGGTTCCCTCCTGGCAGTCACTCATGGTCTCCGATGAGACTTTCGACCAGCTCGTGAACACCGTACATGGTGTGCTGAAGCACTACGACTTGCCTGATCTCATCGAGATGGCAGGCAAGGAACGCGTCATGCTCAGTGATCCCGTTGATGGCATCGGGCGGGCGGTGAAATAGCACATGCTGGGGCAGCGCCGAAAGAAAGCAGGCGCGAGTTCCATACTTGTCCGGCGTCCATTGCCGCACCTGCCATGCTCAAAATTCTCGCTCCCGCCGAAAAACGCAGCGCCTTCTGCGATGGTGTCTCGCGTCGTAACTTCATCAAAGTCGGCGGCCTGGGCTCACTCGGCCTGTCCTTGCCAAAGCTGATGGCGCTGGAAAACCAGGCGGGCATCCGCAATTCGCACAAATCGGTCATTCTGATCTATCTCGTCGGTGGTCCGCCGCATCAGGACATGTTTGATTTGAAGCCAAATGCGCCGCGCGAGATCGCCGGACCGCACAAGCCCATCGGCACAAATGTGGATGGTATTCAGATCTGTGAACTGTTCCCGCGCATGGCGAAGATGATGGACAAGTTCACCATCATCCGCTCGCTCGTTGGTGCTCAGGCCGGGCACGATGCGATCCAGTGTTACACCGGCTTCCCAAATCGCACGGGCACCGTCCCACCCGGCGGCTGGCCTCAGTTCGGCAGCGTGGTCGGAAAGCTGAAGGGTGCCTTTGATCCCGCCGTGCCGCCTTTTGTCAGCATGTGCTACGACTGCACGCACGGCCCTTACAATGAGCCCGGCCCCGGCCTGCTCGGCTCCGCCAGCGACGCCTTCCGTCACACCGGGCCGAGCCGTGGCGATCTCACGCTGCAAGGCATCACCTATGATCGCCTCTCCGATCGTGCGAAGCTGCTCACGAGCTTCGACAACTTCCGCCGCGATATCGATTCGAGCGGAAAGATGGACGCGATGGACACCTTCACGCAGCAGGCCATGGGCGTGCTCACCTCGTCGAAGCTCGCCGACGCACTCGACCTTTCCAAAGAAGACCCGCGCCTCGTCGAGCGCTACGGCACCGGCGACACCGTGAAGCGCATCGACGAAAATGGCGCACCACGCGTGCCGCAGAGCTTCCTCACCGCCCGTCGGCTTGTCGAAGCCGGTGCGCGTGTTGTGACCGTGAACTACAGCAAGTGGGACTGGCACGGCGGAGCCAACAACGACATTTTTTCCCGCGAGCGCGAGGACTTCCCCATCTTCGACAAAGGCATCACCGCGCTCGTCGAGGATCTGCATCAGCGCGGCCTCGACAAAGATGTCACCGTGCTTGTGTGGGGTGAATTTGGCCGCACGCCAATCATCAGCAAGCAAGTCGGTCGCGATCACTGGCCGCGCGTCGCCATGGCGCTGCTCGCTGGCGGCGGCATGCCGATGGGTCAGGTCATCGGCTCCACGGATCGACTCGGGGGCGAAGCCGACAGCCGCCCCGTCACCTTCGCGGAAGTCTTTGCCACGCTTTATCGCAATCTCGGCATCGACGTAGCCACCACCACCGTCACTGACACCAAAGGTCGCCCGCATTACCTCGTCGAAAACGGCGCGTTGCCGATCCGCGAGCTGATTTGATCAAGTTCACGCGTTTCATGCCGTAAGACTCGCATGAAACTCCGCTTCATCGCCGCACTGCTCTTCTCGGTCTCGCTTCACGCCGCTGAATTTCGCGCCGGTGCCGCCACCAGCAACATCACGCCCGACCTCGGCAGTTCGATCAATGGCGGCTTTCAAGACGGCAAAGCGCTCGTCATTCACGATGAACTCAACGCCCGCTGCCTCGCGCTCGATGATGGCCAAACAAAGCTCGTGTTCGTCGTCGCGGACAGTTGTGTGATCGGTCGCGGTATCTTTGATGAGGCGAAAAAAATGGTGAACGAGGCCACTGGCCTGCCGTTGGAGAACATGATGATGTCCGCCACGCACTCGCACTCCTGCGGGACCTTGCAGGCCGTGGGTCAGAGCGAGCCCAACCCGATTTATCAGCGCTTCGTGGCCCGGCGCATTGCCGATGGCGTGCGGCGTGCCTTGAACAACCTCGCACCGGCAAAAATCGGCCACGGCAGTGCCTCGGTGCCGCATCAGGTCTTCAATCGACGCTGGAAGATGAAGTCCGGCAGCATTTTGCCCACGCCGCTCGGTGTCACCACCGATCAGGTGAAGACCAATCCCGGCATCAACAACCCGAACCTCGTCGAACCTGCCGGCCCCACCGATCCTGACGTGAGCTTCATCAGCGTGCAAGGCGTGGACGGCAAATCCATCGCTCTCCTGGCGAATTACTCGCTGCACTACGTCGGCGGCGTCGGTCCCGGCCACATCTCCGCGGACTACTTTGGCGCGTTCGCGATCAAGATCGGCCAGTTGCTCGGCGCGGGGCCGGAATTCGTCGGCATCATGTCGAATGGCACCAGTGGCGACATCAACAACATCGACTTTCGTGGCGGTCAGGCCAAAGAAGCGCCGTATGGCCGCATCCAGATCGTCGCGAACGATGTCGCGCAGGCCGTCGCGGCGGCGGTGAAGACCGTGAAGCATGCTGACACGCTGCCGCTGCGTGTTGCGCAGAAGGAAATCACGCTTGGTCTGCGCATCCCGACCGAAGACGAGGTCGAAAAGGCCCGCGAAGTGATGAAGAGTTCCAAACTCTTCCCTCGCATGGAAACGATGGAGCAGGTCTATGCGCGTGAAACCGTGCTCCTGGCCGATTTTCCCGCGAAAGTGTCCGCACCGCTGCAAATCATGAGAATAGGCGATCTACACGTATCCGCGATCCCGGCCGAAGTCTTCGTCGAAATCGGCCTGGAGCTCAAAAAGCGTCATTCGCCCACTTTCACTGTCTCCTTGGCCAACGCCTACCACGGCTACCTGCCCACGCCGCAGCATCACGCGCTTGGCGGCTACGAAACGTGGCGTGCGCGCTCCAGTTGCCTCGAAGCCGATGCCTCGACAAAGATCGTCGCGGGCTTGGAGGAGCTGTTTGAGAAGTTGAAGTAATCTGGGTCATCGCGAATGCACTGCAATCGAAGCGCAAAACAACCGTCATTGATCTCGTTTGATCCGGGACGCTTTAGTCTTCCCAATCATCATGTCCGCCAACGCTGCCGCTTCTGACTCCGCCTATCCATCTCCTGGCCCATCCACTGCGCGTTGGTGGCAGAATGAAGACTGGCTTGCCGTGCTCGCAGCCTTGCCGGTTTTGATCGCTGTGGCGAATGGTTGGAGTCCGAAGATGCCTTCGATGGGCTGGAGCGGCACGGCCGAAGTAGCCAAGGCCTTTGCGACTGACAATCTCGCGCTCAGCGGCACACTGCTGATCGTCTTTCTTGTGATCTCGACGCTGGCACTCGCGGCTTCTTTGGGAAAACGCATCCTATCTTTTCTCGGCGGAGCCACGGTGGTTTTTATGCTGGGTTGGCTGTCGCATTGGATCGCAGGGAATGCGGGCATCAAGGTCTGGGGCATCGAGTATGTGGTCTTCGCCTTGGGGCTCGGAATGGTTTGGAGTCACCTGCTGCCGGTGCCCGAGTGGCTGCGCGAGGCGGTGCGCACTGAGTTCTTCATCAAGGTC
>JBIKIA010000575.1:0-3417 GCA_044361885.1 Prosthecobacter sp.
GACGTGGTCGAGATCGAACAACTCGAAGAAGCGGTAGATGCTGCTGCCGTGGAGTTCGTTGGGGGTGAGGTTCCAAGGATTCATCACGCGGCGAGGCAGGCTGCTGGAGCCGTCATTGAGCTTGCCGACGAGCCATTCCATCTCGGGCTGGTAGTCACCCGACTCGCGGGAGATGAGGATGTCCTCCTGCGGGAAGGCGGCGGCGAAGCCTGCGACCATGCCGTCGCTGCCTCCGAGGACGTTTTGGCCCATGGCGGCGTAGGTTTCTCCCAGCCAGCCGGTCAAACCGATGCCGCCGGGCAGGGAATCGAGTTCCGAGATGGTCACGCCATCTTCGGTGAGGACGAGGTCAGGACGCAGGACGCTGGGGAGATCCGCACGCCAACGCTCGTGGCGTCCGAGTTGCACGACGCGGTCGGGTTTGCCCTGGTCGAGCAGTCTAGCGACCCAGGCGAGATCGGGTTGCCCCAAGCTGGTGAAGTAGAGGTCGTTGCAGGCGCGCTGAAAGGTGCGAAGCGCGGGACCGAGAGACGCGATGAGCGAAAGGGTCGGGGCATCGAGCGGGAAGGCCTCGGGAGAGAGGACCCATTCCTTGTCGCGAAACATGCCCTCGGCGGGCATGGATTGGCGGAGATGGACGATGCGTTCGGCAGGGGACATGACTTGGTGCCTGTAGCAATGGCGTGTGGTCACGCTGCTGCAATCGTGGATACGATCCATGTTATGCTTGGGACAAGAATCTGATCGCTCAGGTCACGCAGGCTTACCGCGAATTTATTTTTCGCCACTCGACAGAGATGAGGGCAACCGATTTACTGCGGCCTCCATTTTCTTATGCGCCAATACGATCTCATCGAATACCTCGCCATGGCCATGCAGGCCGGGGCTTCCGATCTCCATCTCTCACCCGGCGCTGCGCCGACGATGCGTCTGCATGGGCGGATGACCCCTGTGACGGAGGAGGTGCTCGACGCCAATGACGTGCGTGAACTCATCCTCGGCGGCCTGAAGGATACGCAACGATCCAAGCTGGAACAGGAGTGGGAGCTGGACTTCGCCATCGAGGTGGAAAACCTCGGGCGCTTCCGTGGCAACGCCTGCTTTTGCATGGGGCGCATCGAGGGGAACTTCCGCTACATCCCGGATGTGATCCCGGATCTGGCGAATCTGGGCCATGGCCCCACGGTGGAGGGTATGTGCAAGATCCGCGATGGTCTCATCCTTATCACCGGTGTGAGCAACAGCGGTAAAACCACGACGCTTTGCAGCATGACCCAGCAGATCGCCCGAGATCGCTCCTGCAACATCGTCACGATTGAAGATCCCATCGAGTTCGTCTTCCAGCACGGGCACAGTCTCATCCGCCAGCGTCAGGTCGGGTTTGATACGCATGAGTTCGCTCGTGCGATGAAGAGCGCTCTGCGGCAGGATGTGAACGTCATCACCGTCAGTGAGCTGCGTGACTTGGAGACGATGCGCACGGCGCTGACGGCGGCGGAGACAGGCCATCTGGTCATCAGCACACTGCACACCACGGACGTGCCCTCCACCATCACGCGAATTTTGGACAGCTATCCGAAGGAGCAGCAGGACTATGTGGCCTCGCAGCTCAGTCACTGCCTGCGCGCTGTCGTCTGCCAGCATCTCATCCGCCGCTCGGATGGGGAGGGTCGCGTCATGGCCTCCGAGGTTATGGTGATCAACAGTGCCATTGCGTCATGCATCCGAGATCAGCGTCTCCAGCAGCTTCCCAGCCTGATCCAGATCGGCGGACGTGATGGCATGCACACCATCGATGACAGCCTGCTGCACCTCCTGAGCTATGACTTCATCACTCTGGAAGATGCCAAGGCACATTGCCGTGACTTCACCTTCATCCAGATGGGCTTCGAGAAGATCAAACGTGAGCGCGACGGCGGTAAAAAGCGCTGATCTTTTGAGATGAATACCTCCGACAATATCCATCTGCGCGGCTTGGAGCTGCCCGTCCGCATCGGCGTGCCCGAGGAGGAACGCGCTGCCTGGCAGACCCTTCAGGCCGATGTCACTTTCACCGTGCCGACGCGCTTCGAGCTGATGCAGGATCAGCTTTCATCGACGGTGGATTATGCCGCTGTGGCACTGCGTCTGCGGGAGATTGCTGCGGAGCGGCCGAGGCAGCTCATCGAAACGCTCGCCGCAGAGATGGCGGCCTGCCTTTTGAATGAATTTGGTGCCGGGCGCGTGACGATCGAGTTGCGGAAACGCATCCTTCCCGGCTGTGATCACGTGGCCGTGAGTCTCACGCGTCCGTGAGCGCTTTGGGTGGGGTGGGTTTCCGGCGCTCGACTGAGCGCTGATGCCTCTTTCGTCCTGCATGCAGAGCTACGGAGAGTTGGGCGGTAGATCCTTTCCGCGTCGGTATTCACCATTGTGGCGACGGTGGAGGTCATCCTCGGTCCACATCTGGTGGTCGGGACCGGCGCTGCGGAGGTCGATGCGGGCGCGGTCGGTGACGTGGAAGAAGAGAGGAGTCTGCCAGCGGTCCACGATCTGACCCTGGGCATTGAAGCAGGGATGGGAGTCGGGGAGGAAGCGGAGATGGTCACGATTTTTACCACGCAGAGCGGCGGCGAATTCTTCGTTGGCACCCATGCGGAAGGGGGAGTCGCCTTTGATGAGGAGGGTGAGATTGCTGAAGGCGTGGGCCATGCTGCTGAGGTCGTCCTCGGGGCGGGTGCTGGGCAGGGCGTAGTCTTTGAGGATGACCTCGCCGGGCAGGGGATCGGCGGGCGGGAGGAGTCGGGGATCCGTGGGGCGGGAGGCTGTGGTGAGGGTCTGCGCGGTGGGTCTTTTCCAGATTGTCTCTTTGACGATGTAGGTGACCAGCAGCAGCGCGGCGAGAGTCAGGGCACGTGCGCACAGGAGACGGAAGGACGAGGGGTGATCCATGAGAGGCACCGGGAGTTTAACGGGGAAGGGGATCTTTTGCCAACCCAGTACAGCTCAAGGTCTGCGGTTTCCAGCAGCCGAGACGGCGGACGTAGAGGGCTTGTTTGGAATTCTTTTCCCAGATGGGATGAGCGTGGACGCGGAGATAGCCACCGTAGTCACCCGGCAGTTCCTCTAAACTGCCGCGTGCGCATTGGTGAGTCGAACTCCCAGCTCTTTGGAGTAGTGACCTGCTTTGGCGCAGCCTTCCTATTGGCATCGCCTTTCCCAACTTGTGTAATGGCCGCTCAACGGCGGGAATCAGGAAAGCTGAATCTCACTTCTTTCCTGGCCATTCGCTGATCGGCTTCACCGGATGGGCGGGCGGCGGCTCATTCAGGGCGAAGGCGATGCTGATGGTCTGCGGGCCTTTGGTTTCAGCGAGGGCGACTTTGAGCACGCGGATGTTGGTGAGCTTTTTCATCTGCTCGTTCGGTGGTTCGGGGG
>JBIKIA010000576.1:0-3414 GCA_044361885.1 Prosthecobacter sp.
GAGTCGGTTGGTCATGAGGTGAAGTGAACGCAGCATGAGGACCCCGACTGGCTTTGTCAGCCATATTTTAAAGACTCATCCCATGCGCAGTTCCACCACCGCATTGTGCCCGCCCATGCCGGAGGCGATTTTCAGGAGAGTATCGCCAGAATGAAGTTTCGGAAGGGTGTCAGGCACCCCCGTGATGCCGGGCAGATTGCCAGGAAGCTCCGGCAGCGCAGCCGCGATGAGCGCGATATCCAGAAGGCCGCAGGCTCCGAGTGTGTGGCCGGTGAAAGGCTTCAGCAGGAGCAGCGGCGGCATGTCGCCAAAGGTTGTGCGCATCCCCCGACTCTCCGCCAGGGCATGATTCAGAGTTCCCGTGGCATGAGGGCAAAGCAAAACCGGACGCTGAAACTCGCTCAACAACTCCCCGAGCGGCGCCCCATCCTCCGGGATCATGAGCGAGTCATGCGCGTCACTGTTGGCCGCATAGCGCGTCATTTCCGCGAGACCCGTATCGGAGATTTCGAGAGTCAGCGCCACGCCTGCCTCACCGAGATGCAATCCCGTGGTCAGTGGCGAGAGCGGGTCATTGACGCCATTCGTGGAAAGCAGGTGCGTGTCACGAAAGGCCCGGACCAGCTCGGGCACGAGCGGCAGATCCACGGCGACGACGAGGGCGCGTTTCGTCAAACCCGCGCGCAGAGCCATCCAAGCCATGCCGAGAGCATCGAGGCCTGACGAGCAACCGCTGGAAAGCATCTGCCACGGACCTCGAATGCCGAGTTCGATGCTCACGGCAGCGGCGATCTCGCTGTGGATCGTGTTGCTGGCGCTGAAGCGCGGGGATGGCCGACGCCAGCCATTTTGCCCGAGCAACTCGCCTGCATTGCCTCGGCTGCTGGCGGCGAAGAGCCAGGCCGTTTTGGTTTCATCGGCACTCCAGCCTGCACGCTTCACGGCATGACGCGCGACATGTACGGCGAGGTTCGAGGCCGCCCCATAGCGGCGACCTTTCAGCACACTTCGATCTGCGATGCGCCCGCAGAGCAATCCTTCGTGTTCCGCCAAGCCTGATCTGCCCGCACGCCAAGCCTCCAGACACTCGGGCATGGAGTCACCGATGGCGCAGACGACTTCAGCGGCAGTGATCGAGATGGGTTGACTCACAGATCGAAAATCTTCCCAGGGTTCATCAGGCACTCGGGGTCGAGCGCGCGCTTGATGGTGCGCATGAGTTCGTAGCTGGCCTCACCGAGCTGGCGCTTCACAAAGGCTTTCTTCGCGAGACCCACACCGTGCTCACCTGTCACCGTGCCGCCGAGGCGGATGGTTTCATCCACGATCTCTTCCAGCGCGATCTCGACGCGGTGCATCTCCTCGGTGTCACGTTCGTTCGTTAGGAAAGTGGGGTGCAGATTGCCATCACCCAGGTGACCGAAGGTGCCGACCATGAGGCGATGCCGCTCTGCCACCTCGCGGATGAATGTGACCATATGCGCAAGCTCCGTACGCGGCACGGTGACGTCTTCCAAGATGGTCGTGGGCCGCTTGCGAGCGAGAGCGGAGAAGGCACTGCGACGGGCGGTGGCCAGCCGGCCAGCTTCGGCGTCATCAGCGGCGGCGCGGACCTCACGGGCTCCATGCGCACGAGCAAGAGCCATCATCTGTGCAGCTTCTTCTTCAACGACGACAGGATGCCCATCGGTCTCCATGAGCACCACGGCTTCGACTTCAGTCGGCAGGCCGATCTTCGCATAATCCTCCACGCAGCCGACGGTCATGCGATCGAGGAACTCCAGCGTGCAGGGGATGATCTTCGCCGCGATGATGGCGCTGATGGTTTCAGCCGCTGCCTCCATGGAATCATAGAGCGCGAGCATGGTCTTCCGTGCCTTCGGCTTCGGTACGAGTTTCAGCATGACCTCGGTGATGATGCCGAGTGTGCCTTCGCTGCCGATGAAAAGATCCTTCATCGAATAGCCGGCCACATCCTTCACGCACTTGTTGCCGAGGCGCGTGAGGGTTCCATCTGGCAAGACAACCTCGATGCCCATGACATAGTCGCGCGTGACACCATACTTCAGGCCGCGCAGTCCACCGCTGTTCTCCGCCACGTTGCCGCCGATGGTGCTGATCTTCATGCTACCGGGGTCCGGTGGATAAAACAGGCCCACCTTGTTCGCCGCGTCGTCGATCTCCTTCGTGATCACGCCGCACTGGGCACGCAGGGTGAGGTTCTTTTCATCGACTTCGATGATTTTATCCATCTGCACCACGCATATAACGAGGCACCCCTCGATGGGCACGCTGCCGCCGCTGAGTCCGGTGCCCGAACCACGTGTCACGACGGGCACCCTGGCTTCGCGCGCGAGCTTCACACATGCGGCCACCTCTTCTCCCGAATGGGGAAACACCACCACGCCGGGCTTCACCTTCAGAGCAGCGGTGCCATCGAAGCTGTAAGGCAAAATGTCCTCCGCCTGCGTGAGGACACGGTCAGGCGAGAGGGCGGAACAAAGGGCGGAAATGAGTTGGGAAGTGACGGTTGGCACGGCGCGGAGTGTGGGCGGCTGAAGCGAAGGCGCAAGGGCGCGGAAAGCGAACCCAACAGCGAGGCATGAGCCTCACTTCTCGATCAGCGACGTCTTGCAGAGGTTCGCGTAGAGGCCGCCTTGGGCGAGGAGTTCGTCGTGGGTGCCTTGCTCGATGATCAGGCCTTGCTCCAGGACGTAGATGCGGTCGGCATGGCGGACGGTGCTGAGGCGGTGGGCGATGACGAAGCTGGTGCGGCCCTCCATGAGGCGATCCAGCGCGGCCTGGATCTGCCGCTCGGTCTCAGTATCCACACTGGCGGTGGCTTCATCGAGCAGGAGGATGGGCGGATTCCGCAAAAGGGCGCGGGCGATGCTGAGGCGCTGCTTTTCACCGACGCTGAGCTTCACGCCGCGTTCGCCGACGTGGGCGTCGAGCTGCTTGGGCAGGCGCTTGACGAACTCTTTGGCATTCGCGCTCTTCAGCACGTCCCAGAGCTGTTCCTCAGTGGCGTCACGGCGGCCGATGCGCAGGTTCTCGCGCACGGTGCCATTAAACATAAAGCTCTCCTGGGTGACGTAGCCGATCTGCTGGCGGAGGGAGTTTTTGTTCAGCTCGTGGACGGGGATGCCGTCGATGGTGATGACGCCTTCGCTGTATTCGTAGAAGCGAGTGAGGAGGTTGATGAGGGTGGACTTCCCTGCCCCGGTGGGACCGACGAGGGCGATGGTCTGCCCTGGGCGCGCTTCGAGGTCGATCTTCTGCACGGTGGGGATGCTGCCGTAGCTAAAGCTGACGTTTTCATAGCGCACGTGGCCGAGCACATCGGGCAGCTCGCGGCCGCTGCTGGTGTCGCTCTCGGGTTCGGCGTCGATGATGTCAAAGACTCGCTCTCCG
>JBIKIA010000577.1:0-3407 GCA_044361885.1 Prosthecobacter sp.
CAGGACTTCCTCGCCCTTCGCGCGCTCGGTCACGGCCTTAATGAGATCCTTCGTGACATTGAAGTCCACGTCGGCCTCCAGCAGGGCCATGCGGATGTCCTTCATCGCATCGGCGATGTTGGATTCGCTGATCTTGCCAAGTCCGCGCAGTTTGCGGAAGGCGTCTTCAAGCTTGTCGGTCAGGAGGGAGAACATGTCGGTAAAATCGTTGGGCAGTTAGTCGGCGAGCCCGCTTGAATCTGCAAGCGGCGGGCAGAAGTTCAGCAACTCGATCTCGAAGGCGTGCTTCTTCTCGGGCTGCACCTCCACGACGCTGATGCTGCCGTACTCAATGTTAAAATGCGCCATGTGCCGCAGCGGCTGGCCGAGCATGAGGGCGAGGATGACGCGGATGATGCCGCCATGGCAAAAGACGGCGACGCTCTTGTGCGGGTTGTCGTGGAGGATCTTTAGAAGGGCGGGTTGCACACGATGCTCCAGCTCGGCGGCGGATTCGCCATTGGGGATGCCTTTGCTCTCGATGATCTCCAGCCAGTCAAAGGCGCTGACGCCGAAGTGCTCCTGCACGCCTTCCCAGCGGTATCCGGTCCAGTCGCCGAAATCGACCTCGCGGAGGCTGGGGATGGTGGTGGGCTTCAAGCCGCGCTGTTCGGCCATGGGAGCGAGCGTCTGCTGTACACGCAGCATGGGGCTGGCATAAATGGCGTCGATCTTCGTGTCCTTGAGCCACTGGGCCACGGCCTGACCATGTTTCTGACCGAGCGGGGAAAGCCCCATGTCGATACGGCTGCCGCCGAAGACTTTGTGGTAACGCTCTTCGACCTCGCCGTGGCGGATGAGGAAGAGCTGGGTGGGGTGATTGGGCAGGTGCGGTTTCAAAGCGTATCCTGTCATGACACGAAAGAGTGGCGTGGGCAAGGGGAGGGCAATGACGAAATCCGAATGGCGAATAACGAACCAGCTCACTCACTCGTCATTCCACTTCAATGCAGATGGCAGTGCAGTTGTCGCGTCCGGACTCCGTGACAGCGTGCTCGACGACTTTGTAGGCACGGGGCTTGTCATCGGGCGGGGCTTTGAGGTGATCTTCGATGCGGTGGTCCCAGAGGGCGTCGGTGATGCCGTCGGAACAGATGAGGAAGCGATCTCCGCTCTGGTAGCGGACGGAGCCGATGTGGGGGATGACATTTTGCTGCCCGGCTCCGAGAGCCTGGGTGAGGCGGTTCTTGGCGGGGTGGGTGCGTGCTTCGCGCTCGTTGATTTTTCCCTGACGGCGCAGCCAGCCAACGTGGGTGTGGTCTTCGGTGATCTGGGCGAGCTTTCCACCTGCTGGGAGGTAATAGATGCGACTGTCGCCGATGTGAACGAAGTGCATGAGGCCGGGAGTGAAGCAGGTGAGGCTGAGCGTGGCTCCCATGCCGGCGCACTCGCTGTACATCTTGCCCATGGTGTTGAGCTCGGCGTGGACCTTATGGCAGATCTCGTCGAGCACATCGCCATAACCGGAGTCGAGCCCCTGGGCGGCTTGTTTGTAGCTGCGGGGCATGAGGCGCATGACCTGCTGCACGACCATGCGGCTGGCGAACTCACCGGACTTCGCGCCGCCCATGCCATCGCTCACGGCGAAGACGAAGTCGCCATCGGCCAGCGTGGAGTCGCCGATCTTGCCGAGGTAGCGAACCTCGCGCGCATCGTAGGTAAGGGCGAGGAAGGAGTCCTCGTTGTTTTGGCGGTAACGACCCACATGGGTCATGCCCGACCACACGAGGCGAGGGGCGGGGAGATCAGATGAATCGGGAGAATTCGTCACGGCTGGATGACACTTTGCCAAAATAAACGGCGGTGACGCAAGCGTGGGCTTGCTGTCACCGCCGAAATAAGGAGGAACGTGGGACTAGGTCGTCTCCAGCCCACGAGCCATGACGACTTTGCCGGTGCGGACTGTTTCGACGATGTCGAATTTGCTCAGCAGGCGGACAGCGGCATCGAGCTTGTCGGTGTTCCCGGAGATCATGGCGATGAGGCTGTCTTCCTGGAGATCGACGGTCTTGCCAGCGTAGTGCTCGATGATCTGGAGGATCTCGGTGCGCTCGGCGGCGCTGGCGGCGACTTTGATGAGCACGAGTTCCTTGGCGACGGCGTCGCGGTCGGTGTGCTCGATGCAGTGCATGACGTCGATGAGCTTGTTCACCTGCATGATGATCTGATGCAGGCCTTCGGGATGCCCGCTGATGCCGATGGTCATTCGGCTGAAGCGTGGATCACGAGTCTGGGAGACGACGAGGGACTCGATGTTGAATCCACGACGGCTGAACACGGCGCAGATGCGGCCGAGGACGCCAGGCTGGTTGTTCACCATGACGCTGAGCGTGTGGATGTTGATGATGTCAGCCTGGGGTGAAGGCTTTTTGTCGGTGGTGGCGGGGATGCGGTCGCTCATGGTCGTATCAGGTTAGTTTTTGGATTTTGAAGTGGTTGTCTTGAGGCGTGCTCGGGCGATTTTGAGGTAGTTGGACTCCTTCTCGATGCCGATCCATTGGCGCCCGAGGCGCTTCGCAGCGGCAGCGGTGGTGCCGGAGCCGAGGAAGGGATCGAGAACGAGATCACCTTTATCCGTGGAGCAGGCGATGAGCTTTTCGATGAGGTCGATGGGCTTCTGTGAGGGGTGGCCGCACTTTTCCTTCGAGTTCCCTTTCAAACTGGGAACGCGGAGGATGTTGGTGGCGAATTTGCCGGCGTCGAGATGGGAGCGGCGGGCGTCCATGTCTTTGTAGCGCTTGTCTTTGAGGTAAGTCTCGATGGTCTTGGCGTCGTAGGGGATGCGCACGGCGTCTTTGTTGAACTTCACCTTCTCGCCTTTGCGCATGACGAGCACCATCTCGTACTGCGGCGTGAAGCTGTCGCGGCGCTCATTGTAGCCCACGGCACGATCCCAGATGATGAGGTCGTGAAATTGATGCTGCAGGGTGAGCCGTGACATGAGGTGGATGAAAGTGTGCTCGCGCTTCCCTAGTTGCCCAAAGATGAAGAACAGGCCGTCAGCGCGCAGGACACGCATGGATTCTGCGACCCACGCATCGCACCAGGCGAGGTAATCGGCGGCTGTTTTCCATTGAGTATCCCAGGCTTCATTTTCGAGAACATTGAAATAGGGTGGATCGGCGATGATGGCTTGGGCGACGGCATCGGGGAGCTTTTGGAGTTCCTGGAGAGCATCGCCTTGGATGATCTGGTTGGTTTTCATCAGCGCACATCGGGCAGCATGAGCCCAGGCTAGAAAGCCTAGGCTACGGCGGCTAGGTCGAACCGGTGGGCTTCTCCATTTTCGTTTTCGGTGCTTCGGTGAGCATGTCTTCGAGGGCGGCACCGGCGGGGATCATCGGGAAGACGTTCTCGAGCTTGATGCA
>JBIKIA010000113.1:0-11294 GCA_044361885.1 Prosthecobacter sp.
CGCTGCACGCCGAGCCCGTGCATGAAACGGATGCTCGCCGTGACTTCGTGGGCACTCAGCCCTTCATACAAATGCCGTCGCCCTTGCGCGATGAGCACGGGTTTGTCAGAGATGCGGCACAAAACCAAACGCCCCGCATGTCCCGGCACCGTGGAGGCGCTGAGACCGGGCACATCCGCGAAAGAAACCTCGGCCTCGACACCGAAGTCATCCACCACACTCCCGAGCCCCGAGCCGAGGATGATGGCAGTGTCTGGGCGGGCGGATTGGATGTCAGCGAGGCTCATGCGCCGATTCAACGAGCGGAGACGAGCGCTTTCAACTGCCGATAAAGCTCGGTGCCATGTGGCATGGTCAGTCCGGCTGCTTGCGCCTGACGCACGGGCTCGCCCCAGATGGGTTCGAGTTCGAATTCGCGGCCTTCCTCGAAGTCGATGAGCGAGGAGGGTCGGTATCGGGTCATGGTGCGGGTGCGCTCGATCATGTCAGGGATCAGCTCAAAGGGCACGTCATGGCCGAGGGCGCGGGCGGTGGAGATGATCTCGTGCATGAGGTCACGCACGCGCTGCTCCAGCTTGGGATCAGCGAGGATGGCGGCGGTGTCGATTCCGCCAGCGGCGATGGAGAGACCGTTGAAGGGGATGTTCCAGACGAGCTTCTTCCAGCGCGCCGCAGCGAGGCTGGGCTCGATGAGGCATTCGATCTTTGATCCGCGAAGCATCTCCGCGATGGTCTGCGTGCGCGGCTGCGGCGGTCGTGTGTGCTCGCCCAAGCTGATCCTGCCCTGCGCGATGTGGACAATGCGGCCTGGAGCCGTGCGATTGATGCACACGAAGCACAGCCCGCCCAGCACTCGCTTCACGCCAAAATGCCGAGCCAGGAACTCTTCATTGCCGAGTCCGTTTTGCAGCGTGAGCAGCGCAGTGTGCTCGTGCAGCAGCGGCGGAAGGATTTCCAGCAAGCATGCATTCGAGGTGGCCTTCAGCGCGATGATGACGAGATCGCATGGGCCGATCTCTTGAGCGCTGCGGTAGGCTTTGATCTGCAAATGCGCATCGCCCAGCGGGCTGGTGATGTGCAGCCCGTCACGCGTCACGACATCGAAATCGGAACGCATGAGGAAATGCACGTCATGCCCGTGCTCGGCCAGCCTGCCGCCATAGTAGCAGCCGACCGCACCCGCTCCGACGATGGCGATGCGCCCGAAGCTCATGACAAATCAGGCGAGCAGCGGGCCGACGACAGGTTGCTTCAGCGCCTCAGTCACGGTGGAGACGAGAGCATCGGCAGAAACCATCGTCTGCTCGCGGCTGACGAGGTTCTTCAGCTGCACCTGCGGATACTCGGCACCGAAGACGAGGGCGAAGCGGGCTTTTTGATTCTCGGCAGCCTGGAATTGCTTGCCGACTTTTTGCGCAGCCATGCTGAAGTCGATGCGCACGCCAGCGCCACGCAGGGCCTGCACGGCGGCGAGTGCGGGAGCACGCTGCGTTTCGTCGGCAATGACGATGTAGGCATCGACACCGATCTGGGAGTTCAGATAGTCGGTGATGCCAAACTGCGCGCCGGGTGTCTTTGAAAGCAGGATGCCGAGCACGACATCGCCCATGGCATAGCCAGCGGCGGGCATATCCACGCTGCCATCGCTCATCAGAGCGCAGAGTTTGTCGTAGCGCCCACCACCCGCGACAGCACGCAGACCGTGCTTGAGATCGAAGACCTCAAACACCGTGCCCGTGTAGTAGGCCAGACCGCGGACGATGGTGGCATCGATGCGGACATACTGCCAAAGGCCGCGCGCTTCGAGATCGGCACGCAGCGTGGCAAAGATGGGATGGCTGCCATCCACACTCGCCATGAAGGCGCGCACGTCTTCGAGCGTGAGACCGATCTTCGCTAGCTTCTCCGCCGTCTCCTCGGGCTTGGCGCGCTCGATCTTGTCGATGGTGGAAAGGAAGGTCGTCCAGTGCTCCTCGGGCACGGCTTTCTCCGTGAGATACTGCGTCCATATCTGGCGGTTGCTGAGGCGCACGGCGAAGTCACTGCCAGCAATGCCAAAGGCCAGCATGACATCCACCGCGAGCGCGATCAGCTCCGCATCACTGCCGGTGCTGGCATCGCCGAGGATGTCGGCATTGAACTGGATGAACTCACGCGAGCGGCCTTCCTGCGGCTCCTCGTAGCGGAAGCAGGGGCCGATCTGGAACCACTTCATCGGCTTCTTGTAGTCGCGCTGGCGGGTGGTGGCCATGCGGGCGAGCGATGGGGTCACTTCGGGGCGCAGGGAGATATCGCGGTCGGCTTTGTCTTTGAAGCAATAGAGCTGCGCGGTAATCTCCTCGCCGCTCTTCTTCCTATAAAGGTCCGTGCTCTCGACGAGCGGCCCTTCGTATTCCACGAAGCCGTAGCGGCGCGCGACAGAGCGCCAAGTGTCGAAGATGTAATTGCGCAGCGCGCAGTCCTCGGGGAAGAAGTCGCGAAAGCCTTTAACGGTGCGGAAGGTAGCCATGATCTTGGGGGCGCGACTCATGCCCGCCAGAGTGGGGAGATCAACGGGAAAAGATGCTGGCAGGTGCCTGAGTCTTCCTGCGCTGGCAGAGAAAATGATCCGGGCCGTGTAACAGCAGTGAGGGCGGGGATTAGTTCACCCATGAGAGCGTGAGATCGCTCGCATCCCCCCATGAAACCCACCCACATCCCCCTGCTAGGGCTTTGCCTGCTCAGCACTTTCCTTTCAAAAGCTCAGGCCTTCTTTCCGAGCGGTGCCGACAACTATGCCGACGCGCCGCTGATCACCACGCAGAGTGACGTGTCCAATGCCACGAATCTCTTCGTGGCAACTAAAGAGCCTGGCGAACCTGGTCATCACCCTGGTTTGTATGATGGAGCGGCCAAGACGGTTTGGTGGAAGTGGACAGCTCATGAAACAGGCTTCTGCACCGTAGAGACGATCACGCCGAGCTACATCAACAGCGCAGTGCAAGACACGGTGCTCAGTGTTTATACAGGCACTGCTTTCCCACTCACGCGCATCGCCTCGAACGACAACGCGAGTACGGATCATTTCGCACCCAATGCCTACCAGTCGCGAGCGATCTTTTATGCCACGGCGGGAGTTACATACTCCATCGCGGTCGATGGAGCCTATGAAGGTATCATTGCTAGCAACGCACAAATAACGACACTGCGCCTGCGGCAGATTCCCGCCAAGGCAGTGACGCGCCGGGCGGTGTGGCGGATGCGAAGAGATCTGAGTGGCTCTGGTATGCTGAGCATGACCACCACTACCACTGGTAGCTACAGTGCGGTGTTCCAGGTCGGCGCAGTGAAGTATGCTTTCACAGGCGTTTTTGATCGTGATGGCTGGACCGTGAGATCCGTGATCCCGGTGGCGGCCAAAGGCGCACCGCCTCCCTCACCGATCACCCTGCGCATGGATGGAGCAGGCTTGGGTCAATACTCTATCGAGACGGACGCCTTCACGACTGGTAACCTATTTCCTCGGCAAAAAATCTATACCTCGACTGTGCTTAACCCGCTCATCGGCAGCTACAATCTCGGCGGTGAATTTGCCACGCAAGGCTATCATGAGCGCGGCTGGGCGCAGGCTACAGTCAGTGCTTCGGGTGTGGTAGCTATTGTCGGCACAGGTCCAGATGGATCGAAGTTTACGACCGGCACTTTCATCCATGAGTCGGGTAACAATACCGACTTCATCCTCCCAGCTTACTCAGCACTGCATGGCAATAAAGGTTTCATCCACTGGCCCGGCAGTGCGACATTGCTGACCAATACATCAAATGATCCTGAACTTAGCGTTGAGTGCGATTATGCAGGCCCGCCTATACCAGCGTTCTCAGGCTACGGCGGTAGCTATGTGGGAAACTTTATCCTGAAAGGTAAGCGCTATGTGAAACCAGTGCTGAATGCTCGCGTTCAGGGATTTCTGAACAACAGCGGCAGTGGTATCTTGCGTATCCGAGAAGACTACAATGAGATGGACAATCCTATTTCTGAAGCGCTCACTCTCACGACGGCGAACAAGTTCATCTTCGCCACACCGCTGCCGCGCAAAGTCAGCCTGTCAGTAAACACCGCCAACGGCCTCGTCACCGGCAGCATCACCACGACGGACACCATCGCTGGCGTGACCAAGGCACGCGTGCGTAAGCTGCAAGGGATCATCTTCCGCGAGGGCCCCAACGTCTGGCTGCGCGGACACGCCACAGGCTTCACCAAGAACCTCTACATGGAAGTTGTGTACAGCTTTTAATCCCCGAAAAACCTCATGAATAAAGTCATCATCACCTCGCTGCTCGTCGCAGCCTCTTTTCTTCCGAAGGCGGCCCTGGCCAACTTCCACGCAGGTGCCAACAACATCGCCTCCGCGCCTAACGTCGTTCTGTCGGAGTTAACGTCGAACATCACAGACGTCTCCGGTTTCAACTATGAAGTTGGCGAAACAACCCATCACTTCAATTACCCCGGCAACGCTGGCAACCGCAGTGCCTGGTGGAAGTGGACACCCACGGAGAGCGGCTTCTGCACCATCGACACAGTCCACAGCGGACTCTATGGCGGAGCCAATGCGCTGCGTGACACCACGGTGGCCATCTACAGACTCACCAATCCTGCGAGTGCTGTCTCGGTGACTAACCTGACCCCGCTGGCCTCGAACAACAACTACGGGAACTACTTCTACAGCAACGATTTCACCTTCTCCAAAGCAACCTTCTATGCCGCAGCGGGGACGACCTACTACATCGCTGCCGATGGCGGCTACAATGGAGCTGTGACCAGCACCTCGAAGCTCGTGAGCATCCGCCTGCGTCAGGTTCCGGCGGTGGCTCACACGCGTCGCGGCCTTTGGTCGTTGACGAGTCATATCCTGGGCAAGCGTGGCTCCATGGTGCTCACGCTCACCAGCACGGGCTCCTACAGTGCCGTATTGATGGTAGGTACTGCCAAATACACGCTGGCAGGACAGCTCGACACCGACGGCACCACAGTGCGCTCCATCCCGCGCCCTGTCGCACCAGGGGCGACACCACTGACTCCCATCACCGTGATGATCGATGCCAGTCAGGAGTCCTACTTTGAAGTGCAGATGGATGGAGACAGCACACGAGATCAGCTTTATCGCCAGTCGGTCTTCACGAAGACCAGTCCCTCCGTGCTCGCAGCCACCTACAACATCGCGAATCCGGACAGCGGCGGCAGTGGTGAAAGCGGGCGAGGTTACCTCCGCAGCACCATCTCACCCGCCGGAGCAGTCACCATGGTTGGCGTGGCCTATGACGGCACCAGTGTCACTGGAAGCTCTGCCATCTGCCAGCAAATCGGACGCCCGGACGAGAGCTACGCCCCCGCTTTTGTTCCTGGCTACAGCAACAAAGGATGCATCGTTTACGACAACTACATCGAGACCGCCAGCAGCGCCGCCTTGCACCGGTTTAGTTGTAACATGGACATCCTCAGGCCAGCGCCCACCTCACCGACGGCCGTGTTCTATCCCACCGGTATCCAAGGTGGAGATTCCATGGAAGGTCTCCCTTATGTGAAGCCCGCCGTCGGTGCCCGCATTCTCAATTTGCTGACGGGGACCGGTGGTCTCGGCATCCTCACGATTCACGACTCCAGCGGCGAACTCGCCTCTCCGATTCAGGAGGGCTTTAACCTGTCCACAGCGAACAAATGCACCTTCATTTCGCCTCTGCGGAAACCATCACTGACCATCAACACGACCACTGGCATCGTCACCTGCAGCATCACCACGACGGACACTATCCTCGGCGTGACCAAGCCGCGTGTGCGTAAGCTCGTCGGCCTCGTCGTCAGCGATCAATACACTCCAGGGCTCAGCTATCTCGTCGGACACGCCACAGGTGTGACCAAAAACCTCATGTTCGAGGTCGTGCCAGACTCAGTCGCGCCCTGAGTCTTGACCGAGCGACGAATGCTCGCTTCCAGGATGGAGGACGCCTCGTGCGTCCTCCATTTTTTATGTTCATGACCTGTGTCCCCACTGGCACAAGCCTCCGCTCTGACGAAAATGACCTCAGAACCCATGCCGAACGAACCTGCCTTCTCCGATGCAGCCATCGCCGCCGTGTTTGAGGAAGTCCTCAGCCGACGGGAGGGAGGTTCTGCGTCTGAGTTCGAATCCATCGGCCCCTACGAGCTGATCGAAAAGCTCGGCGAAGGTGGTTTCGGCATTGTTTGGCTGGCTGAGCAAAGCGAACCCGTCAGGCGCGAAGTCGCCATCAAGCTGATCAAGCCCGGCATCGACTCCGAGGAAGTGCTCGCACGCTTTCAGCGTGAGCAGCAGGTGCTCGCGCGGCTGGATCATCCGGGCATCGCTCGTGTGTTCGATGTCGGACTCACGTCAGAGGATCGGCCTTACATCGTCATGGAGCTGGTGCGCGGTCTGCCGATCACGGGCTACTGTCAGCAGCATGGTTTGAGTTTGGAAGCACGCATTACCCTCTTCCGTCAGGTCTGCGCCGCGCTTCAGCATGCTCATGAGAAAGGCGTGATTCATCGCGATTTGAAGCCGACGAATATCCTCATCACGGAGGTGAACGGACAACCGCAGCCGAAGATCATCGACTTCGGCATCGCCAAGGCTCTGAGCCATGAGGGACAGCCAGGCATGACGTGGATGACACGTCAGAGTCGCCTCATTGGCACGCCTTCCTACATGAGCCCGGAGCAGACCACGCCCGGCCAAAGCACCGATGCCCGCACGGATGTGTATGCCCTCGGCGTCCTGCTTTATGAGCTGATCGCTGATCGTCCGCCCTTTGCCACAGACCTGCCACTTTCGGAAATGCTGCGTCAGATTCGCGAAGACGAGCCGCAGCGGCCCATCGGAGATCGCAGTGACCTCGATTGGATCACGCTGCGCTGTTTGGAGAAGGATCGCGAGCGCCGCTATGCCAGTGCAGAAGCGCTGGAAGAAGACCTCCGCTGCTGGCAGGAAGGTCGGCCCGTCAGCGCTCATCCACCGACGCGTGCCTACCTGCTCAGTCGCTGGTTGCGCAGGAATCGCTCGCTCGCTGCGAGTGCTGCGTTGGTGGCTCTGGCCTTGCTTTTCGGTGCAGGTATCGCGCTTTCGCAGATGCTGGAGGCACGGCAGCAGCAGCGTCAGGCAGAGGCAGTGGAGTCTGCGCTCATCACGGCCATGCATCGCTCCATCACCACGCGTCTCGGCCATGCACCGCGTGCTTATGATCTGGCTAAAGACGTGCTTCTTCAGATCAAAGCGGGTGGCTTTCCAGGATCGGCGGAGACTCTCCAGCAAATCCTCAAGCATGGAGGTGCCGCAGCCGCAGCGGCGGGAGATCGCGAGCTGGCAAATTGGGCGAATGAAGAACTGAAACGGCTTGGAGAAAAGAACACGCCATGAGCTCGCCACCTCCAAGCTCAAAGTCGCTTTCGCCGGGAGATCGCATCGGTCCGTATGAACTGATCCGCCTGCTCGGTGAAGGTGGTTTTGCGCGTGTGTGGCAGGCTCGACAGCACGAGCCGATCATGCGAGAGGTCGCGCTGAAGATCCTGAAGCCCGGCATGGACAGCGCGGAGGTGCTGAAGCGTTTTCAGATCGAGCAGGAGTCGCTCGCGCAGATGGATCATCCCGGCATCGCCCGCGTGCTGGATGCTGGCCGCACGGATTCGGGACAGCCGTTCTTTGCCATGGAACTCGTTCCCGAGGGCCAGCCGATCACGCTCTACTGCCAGCAGCAGGCGTTGAAGTTCACGGAGCGGCTCGCGTTGTTCCTTCGACTCTGCTCCGCCATCCAGCACGCGCATCAGCAGGGCGTCATTCATCGTGATTTGAAGCCAGGGAACGTGCTCGTCAGTCATGGGCAGGTGAAAGTGATCGACTTCGGCATCGCCAAAGCCAGCTCACCGGACCTCGCTTTGACCCAATCCGCCATGCTCGGCACCAGCGGCTACATGAGCCCCGAGCAGATCCATGATCCGCAGGATGTGGACACGCGCAGCGACATCTATGCACTCGGTGTGCTTCTTCAGGAAATGATCCACGGCCTAGCCTCCGCACGAGATCTCGTGTGGATCATCCGCCGCTGTCTGGAGCAGGATAGCGCCCGTCGTTATCCCACGGCGGCCGCTCTGGCGGAGGACGTGCAGCGTTATCTCGAGCATCGCCCCATCACCGCACGTCCGCCGAGTGTGAGTTACCTCGCGGCACAGTTGGTGCGGAGGCATCGCGCCCTCACGGTGGCGATCTTGCTCGCCGTGATCAGCCTCGTTTCCGGCATCGGCATCGCCTTGCATCAGGCAAAAATCGCCCGCACAAAACGGCAGCAATCCGAAGCCATGACCGAGGTGCTGGTGAGCAGTTGGCAAAGCACCACGACTGACCAACGCAAGAACCCCACACTCATCACCATGCTGCGCAGCGTGAAGGAAAAGGTCAGTGCGAAAGACTTCGCCGGACGTCCCGAGCCACGCTGCCGAGTGCTGCTGGAGGTCAGCGAAGCCGCAGGCTTGCAGTTCGACTACCAGCTCGCCTACGAGGCCGCACGCCATGCCGAAACCCTGATCCGCGAGCATCCCAGCACCGACCGCAGCGTGCAGGTGAATGCGCTGATGTGTCTCGGCAATACCATCATGCATCACGAAAGCGCCGCCAAAGCCATCCCGACACTGCGTCGCGCCTGGGAACTCAGCGCCAAGGTCTCGGGACCGCTCGCAGCGACGACGTTGACTGCCCAACGAACCCTCGGCGGAGCCATGGTCACGGCCAAAGACCCTGCCGCCGCTGAAACGCTGCGCGACATGCTGAGCAAAGGCCGTGCTCAGAAGCTGCCTGTCGATCATTTTGACATGCTCACCGCCAACCTCGATCTCGCCACGATCACCTTCCAAGAAGGCAAGCAGGACGAAGCCCTCAAACTCATGCAGCAAACGCTCGCCGATGCCCGCAGCGGCGGCGCCATGAAGCGGAACCTCATCGTCCGCATCCTGCTCCGACAAGGAGTCCTGCTCACCAATGTGAAGCGCTATGCGGAATCCATCCCTGCTTATGAGGAAGCGGAAGCCGAAGCCAAAAAGGCCAGCCTTCCCGACACCGCCATGATCATCCTGCTGCGCTACAACCGCGCCCTCAGCCTCCTCGGCATCAAGAAGACCGCTGAGGCCGCTGAACTGCTCCAGGCCGTTTTTGAAGAGCAGGTCCGCTACTACGGCATCACCAAACGCCAGCCGCGAAACACCGCCGTGTATCTTGCCTCAGCTTATGTCGAGCTGAAGCGCTGGGCAGACTTAGAGCTTCTATTGGATCGCGTGTTCGACAGTGTCTCGCCCACTCTTCACTACCCGTTTCACGACAAGCACCTCACCGCTCTTGTGAGCCACTTCGAGCAGTCTGGCGAAACCGCCAAAGCCAGCACATGGCGTACGCGACTCTCCCAAAACCGCACGCCGCAGGCTAAGAAGTAGTGTCCGAAGTCAGCACGCTCAGCAGGTGGGCGATCTCGGCATCTACTTCCGCGGGATCATTCACCACACGCTCTACCTCGATCCGCACGAACTCACGGAAACGAGTGCGCAGACGGCTCAGGGAAGTGCGCGTTGCACCTTCTGTCATGCCAAAGCGAGCCTGCAGCTCCGCAAATACAGCCTCTCTTCCAGATGGATCCAACAGCAGTGGGCGCATCAGGGCAAAGCGATCCATCGTTCCCTGAGCTGCCTGCTCACCCGCAAGTTCATCCATGGCAATCTGGATCAGCGTGCGCGCCCACTGCCTATCAAAGGCATGGGTGGCGCTATCCTCCACGAGCATGCTTTCCGTGTGAGATTGCTCCGCACTCTCCAGGCTCACATGTTCGATGTCGGTCCCTCCACGCTTTTCGCGGCTGGCGTTTCGATACGTGACATGGATGAAGTTCCTGAGGGACACCAGCATGAAGCTCCTGAAGCGGCCCAACTTTGGATTGGCCCGGGCAGGCAGATTCTTCTCCAGCAAATGCTGAAAAAACGACTGCGTCACATCCTGCGCATCAGGCTCCTTCAGCCCAAACCCACGTACATAAGCCAGCAGCGGCGGTTGATAGCGGCGGCAGAGATGCTCAAGCGCATGCACGCTTTCAGAACTGTCCAGTTCTCCAGCTTGAAGGATTTGAGTCCATTGGGTGGTTTGAAATTGGGCGATCATGGATGGCCGTAGTCAGCAGAACGCCTGTATTTACAAAGCAAGGACACTTTCACAATCAGGCATATCGCTCGCGGGCGAGATCCTGGACTCAGTCGCTGTCTTGATTCTCTAGGTATCCGTGGCATCGGAACCAGCTTTCCTTTCCCCTGCCTACATGCTCACCGACCTCCTCCTCCGAGACTTCCGCTGCTTCACGGAATGCCGTGTGCCGCTGCATGAGGAGACGACGATCTTCATCGGGCGGAATGCGCAGGGGAAGACCTCGCTGATGGAGGCGGCGTGTGTGCTGCTGCGGCTGCAATCGCCACGCACGAGCCAGCGGGGGGAGATGATCCGGCTGGGGGCGACGACGATGCTGGTGGAGGGCACGCTGGATGGGAAAAGGCTCCGCTGTGCGCAGTCGGCCACGGCGCGGCGGCTGGCGACGGATGGGGCGGTGTGTGGCAAGTCGGGTGATTACCTGGCGAGCAGTGGGCTGGTGGTGTGGATGGATCATCGTGACATGAATCTCCTGCGCGGTGGTGCTGAGCATCGGCGGCGCTACCTGGACTTCGCCGCGAGCCAGATCTTCCCGGATTACTTGAAGGCGCTGCGCGGCTACGAGCGGGCGGTGCGCGGGCGCAATCATGTGCTCAAGCGCGATGCCGTGATCCAGTGGCGGCAGGCGGATGCTTTTGCGCAGGTCATGGATGTCTTCGCGCAAGTGCTGCGGTCGCGGCGCGCGGAGTTGATCGAGTCCCTGAAGCCGCATGTGGCGAGTGTTCACCACGATCTGAGCACGGGGGCTGAGCGTGTGGAGATGGCCTATGCGCATGGGTTTACCGGAGAAAATTTGGCCGAGGAGCTGTCCGCACGCCGTGATGAGGAAGCTCGTAACCGGCAGACAGCAGCGGGGCCGCATCGCGATGATGTGACGCTCACGCTGAATGGTCTGGATGCCTCCACCTATGCCTCGGAAGGTCAGCAACGTAGCGTGGCTCTGGCGATGAAGGTGGCTCAGGCTCGCGTGCTGGAGGCCGCTGCTGGCAAGCCACCGCTGCTGCTGCTGGACGATGTCTTCGGCGAGCTGGATGCGCATCGGCGGCGTGCTTTGCTGAGCCTGCTGCCTGCG
>JBIKIA010000579.1:0-3395 GCA_044361885.1 Prosthecobacter sp.
GTTTCGCAGCAGGCTTGGCAGCTTTCTTCGGGGCGGGCTTGGCGGCTTTCTTTTGGCTCATGGGTGGGGAAAGAGGGCGGAATTAACGCGAGGAATCGGAGGCTACATGCAGAGAACTCCCTCTGGCAATCACGGACTCTGGTTCTTTACTGCATTTGGTCACAAAAACGCCTGTCCTTGGTTCCGTCGAGACTCTCCATCAATTCACGCCTGCTTTTTAGTGGCTTACGTCTTGGTTGAGATGGCGCACACCAGCCTAAAAACTCTCGTCCTTCTTCGGCGTGGCGTCCTTGGGCTTGTCTTCGATCTTGGGCACGACGATATCGACCTTCTTGGGTTCGGGGGCTTTGGCAACGGCGGGGGGAGGTGGGGTAACCACTTTGGGCTTCGGCGGCGGAGGTGGTGGGGGCGGCGGGATGAGGACGAGCTCGATACCTTTGCGCTGTTCGGGGAGTCTTGAGTCATCGATCAAACGAGGAATCGTTGATGCTGGATCTTTGAGCCGGGAGGCGAGGTAGTTCACGGCGATGGCGGTGGCAAAGGGCGTGCCGGGGCTGACGGTGTATTCACTGCTGGCATGATTCCAGTAGGCGACGTGGGCTTTGTTGATATCGATGGGCAGGTTCACCCGCCAGTCCCGCCAGACACGGCCGGGCATCTCAGACAGGGCTTTCCATCGCTCGCGCATGCTGCTGGTCTGGTAGGTGCGCTTGAAGCGCGCGCCCCAGGAGCCGTCGGCATCGGCGGCGAGGATGAGCATGCGCGTGAAAATATCGGCATGGTTTTCACCACCAACACTGAGGGGAGCGGGCAACTTCAGGGGGCGGGAGGAGGCGAGCAGCAGATCGAAGAATTCCGGCTTCGCGACTCCAGCGTTTGGCTTCTGGTTTTGTTTCTTCCACTGTGTGGGCAGATGCTCTGCAATCAGCATCACGCGGCCTTTCGCGCCGGCTTCATACTTGGGCAGGAACTTGCCCATCTTTTCGATGCCGACCACGCGTCCGATGCTGTCGAGCGCGGCAACTCCCTGCGTGGCGCTGACGGGTGTGATGGGCGAGTTCAGCGGCGGGAAGCTGTCGGCGATGACGGGCACGGCGAGGTATTTGTCAAAGGTGTCAAAGTCGGTCACGGGCTGGTGGATGTTGCCCTCGCTCCAGGCGGAGGCATCGCCGAGCAGGGTGACGAGCGCGTTGGCGGCACGAGCGAGCACGGCGATGGCGTTCTCCGGCGGCACGGTGGTGGCGTTGAGCTGGGATTTGACGGCGGCCTGCGGCTTCGGAGCCTCGCCAAACTTCACTTGGGAGCTGTAGGAAGGTGGGATCTCGGGGCGCAGGGATTCCTTCGGCAGTCGTCCGGCTGCGGCGCATTCGGAGAGCGCGTGGAGTGCGATCCAGGTGCTCTCCATGTCAGCGGCGCGTTGATTGTAGAAAAACTCCGTGGCTCCGCCGAACTGCACCTTTTCAGCCAGTTGATCATCCCACACGAGCGGCCACTCGACGGAGGCAAAGCGCAGCGCATTGCGCGACCAGGAGTCCGCGTATTTCTTCAAGCGGTTGCGGCCACCTTCGCCGACATCAAGGAGAAGTTGGTTAGCCTTGGTGGGTTGCTTTTGATGCTTTGCCTTGAGTCTTTCGACCTCTGCTTCGCCGGCGAGGAAGTCGCGGATGACAATGGCGAGGAGGCGCGGGTGGATGGACATCGGTCCCCACAGTCCACGTGCAGGACCATCGGAAATCTGGCCGTCGAGCAACCGGGAGGCGAGCTTGTTTGTCCATTCCTCCGCAATCTCTCCGGGTGTGCGCGAGAGGGCGATGGCGAGCTGCGCGATATTCCAAGTGTGGTCGGGCGCGCCGTAAGCGTCGAGGTAGTTCAGCAGGTTCTCCGTCATGCGGTAGATGACGAGATCTGTCTCTGGCAGGCCGGCGTTGCGCAGGGCGGTGAGCGCCATTGCGGAGTCGCCGATGATGTTGAACTGCCAGGAGGTGTCGCCGACGTGCTCGTAGATGGGCTGCTTGTCGATCATCTCCTCCGTGCCGTTCGGGTCCCAGCGGATGATGGTCTCCTTTTTCGTGCCGATCTGCTTCGTGGGCACCTTGCGTACCTGACGCAGCGGTGGCTCGCCCGGTGAGGGATTGGGCACCATCACGACGAGGTCGGTGTATTCATAGATGGCCCGGTCAATCTCGATGCGGCGGAACTTGCGCGGCACGTCTTTGTAGCCGGTGATGCGCACGCGCTGGATGGGCGGTATGATCCAGCCCTGTGGGTCGGCATTCGCCAAGTCCTTGAGTTTTTTCACCCCTGCGGCCAGAGCGATGCTGGTGGCATACTCCATGTCAGCCGGAGTGATGACCGGCGCGGGGACAAACGGATCCTCCTTTTTCGCAGGCTTCGCAGGAGCTGGAGCCACTGGCGGTGCTGTGGGGGTAGGAGTGGCGGCAGGCGCCTGAGCCCAAGTATCAGGCACTCCAATAAACAAGACGGACAGGCCCATCAGCACGAGGCTGGTTAGGACGTGAAACGAGAGCGTTTTGCGTGTGCGGTATGCTTTCATAGGAGGCACCTTGTCTGGGTTGGAAAGACCTGTCAGAGACAGGCCAACCAGAATGATGACAAAATCGCCAGAGAACGACAAGACCAATTTGACCTCGGCGATGAGTCCGGCCAGTAACCTCCCATGTCACCCCCCTTTGATTCCATCCTCCGTGCCCGCCTTTATGGCATCGTCGATCTAGGCTATGTGAAGCCAGGGCAGGTCGTGGAGATGACGCGTGCTCTTTGTGAAGGTGGTGTGGACATCCTGCAACTGCGTGCCAAGCGCGCGACGCCTGCCGAGGTGGAAACTCTTGCCCGTGCCATGCATCCGGTGACGCGTGATCTCGGCGTGCCTCTGGTGATCAATGACCATCTCGAAGTGGCCGCCGCTGTCGGGAGCGAGGGCGTGCATGTGGGGCAGGACGACGACTCCGTGGCAAAGGCTCGCGCTGTGGTGGGGCAGGGGATCTTCGTGGGCAAGTCCACCCATAGTCTGGCCCAGGCTGAGGCGGCTCAGGTGGAGGGGGCGGACTACATCGGCTTCGGGCCGCTCTATGCCACGGGGACCAAGCCCGACTACACGCCCATCGGTCTGCAAGACATCACTGAGGTGCATCGCCGTGTCACCCTGCCCATCTTTTGCATCGGTGGTGTGAATGCCGCCCGTGCCCCGGAAATCATCGCTGCTGGCGCACGCCGGGTCGTCGTCGTCTCCGCCTTCCTGCTCGCCGCCGATGTCCGCGATGAGGTGCGTCGGTTGAAAGCGATGCTGCCTTGATGTGGAGGTCGGGCTCTGTTTTAAATAACCCCTCTCATGCGCTGTCTTTTCCTCACCCTCCTCCTGCCTGTCGCCGCGTGGT